>ONVT01000029.1 GCA_900321365.1 uncultured Eubacteriales bacterium
CACGCCACTCTTCAAAGCCGCGATATCACGGATCATCAGCTCCGTGTCAAACGCCGCCGGATGGTCATAGTTCAGCTTCACCCGCTCTTCATAGCTCAGGTCATGCCGGGCCTTGTAATAGTCATCATGATAAATGACCGTCACATCGTCTCTGAAGTGTTCCTCGATTTTCCTCGTGATCGTGGTTTTCCCGCTGCCCGTTCCTCCCGCAATGCCGATGACGATAATGTCCTTCTTCTCCATAGCCCGTCCCTTCCTGCGTCTGCCAGTGAAGCTGCTCTGAGATTCTGCACGCCGCTGCCTGATCTGTGAAGCCGCCTGATATTCTGTTTTACCGCTGCTTTATCTGTGAAGCCGTCTGTTATTCTGTTTCACCGCTGTTTTATATGATATCACAGATCGCCCGGATCCGTGATTTCGATTTCTGTTCCTGCCATATTCGTTACTCTCTTCGATTGCACAGGTTCAAAACTTACATAGTTAGCAGAAACAACAATAATATGGTATGATAGCAATAATATGGTATGATAGGTCTGGTCAAAAACAGAATGCCGCAGCATAAAGCTCCTGTCAGTTGACTGGAACACCTGAGTGATTATGCTGCAGCAGCAATATTATTTTGCGAAATACATGGAGGGAACTATGGCCGAAAAGTATAACCTTTGCCTGGATATCGGCGGAACAAAAGTACTCGGAGCGATTTTTGACAGCAAGGACAATATCGTCTGCCGCTACAAAAAGAAGTCCACAGAGAGCGGAAGCTCCTCTCAGAATGTACAGGAAGTCATCATCAGTGTCGTGGAAGAACTGCTCGCCACGTCAGGCATCAGCAAGTCCCAGATCAACGCGATCTCGGCGGGTGCTCCCGGCGTCATTGACCAGGGTGCGGGAATCATTCTCTTTACCCCGAACCTGCCGTTCCGCAACTACGACATCCGCACACCACTCGAAGAAAAGTTCGGCGTTCCTTTCTATATCGGCAATGACGTCAACGTCGGCGTTCTCGGCGAATACCGCTACGGTGCCGCCAGAGGATACCAGAACGTCGTCGGATTCTTCGTCGGAACCGGCATGGGCGGCGGCCTGATCCTGAACGGCTCCCTCTTCACCGGCAACGGCTTCAAGGCAGCGGAGTACGGCCATATGATCCTGGATCCGGAAGGCCCCCTTTGCGGATGCGGACAGCGCGGCTGCCTGGAGGCATTTTCCAGCAAGCAGGGCATCTCATCCTATATCCGGCAGCAGGTTTCCCGTGGCAGGGAATCCGAGATGGCGCCGCATGTGGAAAAGGGCGTTTTCCGCAGCAAATACCTCAAGAAAGCCCTTGCCAACCATGACGTGGTCACCGAGGAAGCCATCGACCGTGCCTGCCATTACCTGGCAGTCGCCACCGGCAACCTCATCAACACCATCAGCCCGGATGTCGTCGTGTTTGGAGGCGGCGTCGTGGAAGCGACCGGAGACCTGTTCCGCGATAAAGTCCTCGCCGAGATCGACCGCTATTGCATGACCTCAATCCGTCCCACCGTCGAACTGAAGACCGCGGCCCTCGGAGACGATTCCAATATCTACGGTTCCCTCGCGATGATCAAGGACGCCGAGGGATCCAAAGCCTCCGGCAGCAAAGCCCGGAAGACAAAGACCGCCGCGAAGAAGACTTCGGCAAAGGCCACTGCAAAAACTGCTGATAAGAGCACCTCAAAGAAGACTGCTGCGAAATAATTCTATTCTTGTTTCAAACTGTGAAGAGTTCAGCATCTGCATGGATGAGCTTAAAAAATGCTTGCCAAAGCCAGCGCCAGCATTTATAATGACTTCGTTGCCACCGAAAAGGGAGGCAGCGTGCCGGAATAGCTCAGTCGGTAGAGCGACGCATTCGTAATGCGTAGGTCGCGGGTTCGAGTCCCATTTCCGGCTCTTATATGCAGATGTAGTTCATCGGTAGAACACCAGCTTCCCAAGCTGGATAGGCGGGTTCGACTCCCGTCATCTGCTTTTACCGCGAATCCGCGTAGTCACTGGAGTATCCCAAAGTTTCCAGTAATTACGCGGTTTTTCGTTCCTCTCCAATGCTTGGCTCTTTGTCCTTGACATGGGGTACACATCAGCGATCCACCACATGTTTGGATATTTCACCATAAAATAAACATGCCGTCATGACTAAAATCATGACTAAAAAAAGCCGCCCACCGAAGCAGGGCGACTCTCTCCTCTCTCAATCACAGCGCGTCCGATACATCCCCGATGATATCCTGCACCTCAAACGACAGCCGGTAGCCCGGATTCTCCTCCACCTCATCCCACGCGCGGCGGATCCGCATCAGCGCGATCTCCGCGTTCACACTGTTGGTGTCCGTCAGGATCACCATGTACTGCGACAGCCCCAGCTGACACTCCACGTCCGTCTGCCGGATCGATCTCTTCACCACTCCGGCAAGAGTACTCATCCATTTTTCATGGGTCTGCGGCTCGGAAAGCTCCGGATGCGCCTGAGCCGTCTCGGAATCCGCCTCCATCGTGATCAGAACAAGCTGCACCTCGCACGCATTTCTGCGGGCATACCGTCTGAGGAAATGATAGATCTCCTCGAATCCGGCACTGTTAGTCTGAAGCGCGCCGCCCCGCTCCTCTTCCCTGCCCAGAAGCGCGCGAAGCTGCACGATGCCCACCAGGTCATCCGACTCCGTCCCATGCATCGCGAAATCATGGTCCTTGTCAATCATGTCAACCATGATGTCAAGGAACTGCGGGTCAAACTGCGTACCCCTGCCATCCACCATCTCCTGGCGCACCTTTTCCTGCGTATAAGCCGAACGGTAACTGCGCTCACTTGTCATGGCGTCATAGGCATCCGCCACCGCGATGATCCTGGCTTCCTCCGGAATATCCTCACCCTTCAGGCCCTCCGGATATCCGTTCCCGTCATAATGCTCATGATGGCTCCTGGCCCCGATCTCGATCCCCGGCATCTGCGTGATGTCCGAGAGAATCTCCGCGCCGACCATCGGATGCGTCTGGATCACGCTCATTTCTTCGGGAGTCAGGTCATCCACCTTCGTCAGGATCCTGTCCGGGATTCCGATCTTGCCGATGTCATGCAGGATGCTCATGTAATACAGACGGTGCTGGTACTCCTCACTCTTCCCCGCCCGGGCCGCAATCTCCCGCGCATACATCGCCACGCGGTTTGAGTGGCCATTTGTATAGGGATCCTTCGCCTCGATGGTGTTGACAAGCGTCGTGACCATCTGCATGTTCATATTCATGACCCTCTGCCGCTCACGTTCCTCCGCCTCCGCGTCCTTCAGGTCAAGGAACCGTTCAACCATATGGATGGCCGTCGCACCGCCCGTCACGAGAACGGCATAACCAAGGAAAGCATCCTGCAGGAACACGGAGTCTTCACTTCCGCTGCGCATGCTGAAAAACCAGCGCACAAGGAGCAGGATCGTCTCGCAGAAAAGACTGACGATCACCGCCGTTGTACACAACTCCCTGTCCGCGTAAACCGTACTGAGAAAAACAGGGATCAGGAACAACGCCATCAGAATCGGATAGGTATAGTGAAATGACCCGATCACAGCCGCCATCAATACGAGCATAACAACCGGAATATAATTCAATGCCCTCTCCTCATCTTTGTAATGCTTCATAAGCATGGACGCAATGAGGAACAGCACCAGGTTGATGCCGCTCGGAAGGAATATATGCCAGGTAAGATACTCCAAGGACGGCCCTTCTGCCAGCTCCAGGCCTGTCCCCATCAGATAAAATGCCAGCTCGGCGATCAATGTAACCAGAAAAAATATGAAACCAAGCGTCATATTTACCCGGCGAAGATGCTGAATATGTGATTTCATAATCTTATTATCCTTCAATTATGCCCGCAAACGAATATGCCCGCGAACGAATCCTGCTGCCGATTAAAGATCTCCTCCGCGATATATACAGTTCCAGAATGCCTGCCTTCGGCAGTCATTCAGAGCAGCCAGTATACCATAACAGTGTCTTAACAACCCTTTTATAATATTATCATCCGGCAGACTTCCAAACAAGGCGAAAAGGTGCTATATTGGAAAAGCGCTCCAACTTCTTTCGAAGAAGCCAAAGTACTGCCAGCTGTTAAGGGCGGCCGGCAGCGATGAAGTTCAGCCATTAAGGGCGGCTGAGAACGGGACCGGATCTAACGGCAATTCTTCTTTCAGCAGGTGCAGTCAGGAAACCATCGCTGACATTCTGCGAAAGACGGTCTGGAACAAGTTTGAAAGAAAGACGCGCAGGGGGAGGAAAATATGAATAAGGGAAAAATCTCAAAGTTCCTGGGGGTTGTCGCGCTCTCAGGCGCCCTGATGCTGACCGGCACAGGGACAGCATTTGCCTATGATGCCAACAAGACCTCTGAGGTCGGCATGGTCCGCGGGGATCTTTCCACGTGGACACAGCGGGGCGAAAGTTTCGAGGAAAACCGCGAGCTGAGCGTGAACGGTTCTTCGCCGCTTTCGAGAATGGGCTGCAGCTACTACGCGACCTTTTTTATGCTCTGTAAGATGGGCCTCAAGAGCCAGCTGACCGACACCGCGTGGGAATTTGCCCTGGAATGCGCGAAGAAGGGGCTTGCGCGCGAAGGCACCGGCTACTTTGATCCCCGCTCCATCAATGTCCTGACAGACGGCCGCGTTGAATTTGTGGAGGAGGGAAACTACGAAAACTACTATGACGGACAGGCTGCCATTTACGAATGCACCAGCACGCAGGATGTGATCAACCTTCTGCGGGATTATACCGAAAAGAAGGGTTACTTCTGTGTAGTCTGCTGTCTCGGCATGGTAACGAATTACCAGGGAATCGAATACAATTCCGCCGGCCACTACATCTTCATCGACCAGGTGCTGGACGACGACCTGGTGATCGGCGATCCCGCGTTTCCCGGAACGAGATGGTCCGAAAACTGGGGCGCCCACGGGGCACAGATCGTCAAGATCTACTGCTACCGCCTGAGGGACAAAGCCGGCAGGCAGATCGATCCCAGCAGGCTGCAGTCCATGTACATCGTGAGAAGCTTTGAAGACTATTGATACCTGAAAACACCTCCACAGAGTGGGGGTGTTTTTTCTTTGCCTTATTTATTAAACCTTGTCAGGTTGCTGGAAACCGTCACAGACGCCAGCGCATTTCCATATCCTCCGGCCTCTGCATAGCCGGATCTGCCGACAATATAGCAGGCCGTACGCCAGTCACGGACTCCGAAAATCCTTGGAATGTACCTGTGCATGAAATTCGTATAATCCTCTATGGCTTCTTCATAGGAATCATATTTGCGATAGCCTGAGCCGGCGCGGATCCCAAACAGATTATTGTGGTAAATGTTCGCGCCATATCCGGTCTCCACACAGGCCTGCGCGACAACCAGCGACGCAAGAATATTATTCTTCGCCTGGTTCATGCGGGCAAGCTCGCCTACCTTGTTGACGAAGCCGTCCGTGCTGCCGGCGTATTTACAATCAACCAGCTCACCGTCCTCGTCAAAGACGCACATGATCCCGTTCACCTTCGCGGTGCCGTCAATCGCAAGGGAGCAGATCACACCCTTCTTTCCCTCTTCGCGGAAGAAGTATTTCTCCTTGCGAATCGTGTACCAGCCTGTAACAAGCCTTCCCCTGTTGCTGCCACTCTTGATCCCGTAATACTGCCGGTCCCCGACCGTAATCCATCCGGTCTGCTTCTTTCCATCCTGATAATAGTAATAATGCCCGTTTTTCTTAACGAATCCTTCTTTCTTTGTCGTTTCCTTTTCTTTTTTCTTTTTCTTTGTCTTTTTCTTTGCCCAGACAATGGAGGATTCAGTTCGAAGAACAGGAGCTGTTGCAATCGTACAAGCAAGCACTACAATCAGGCACAGAATCAGCCGCCTGAATGCTCTTTTCACATCAATCACTCTTCTTCTCCCTTCGCTTTTCCTGTTGTTTCTGTATTTCAGTCATCTTTACAACTACAGCATTACCGATTGTTCAAAGCATTCCTCAAATCGATAATCATAAATGTAAAGACATTCTAATGCGAATCAATGGATTGGTCAAGCAATTTGTTCATTCTTGTTACAAGCACCCACCCCCGCAGCTGCGGGGGTGGCGGCGGTGCGACTTATAAATCCTTCTCAGGCTCCTGTGTCTGCCTCCATGTCAAAAGAGATTCAGGTAAGAGATTCCGGTCATTGAGCCGGCTCTGATTCAGATTCGCTCTCCTGCATCTTGCTCAGCAGATACATACTGAGTTCCTCATCATAATTCACCCACTCGACATTATACGAAGTCGCATTCGTGACCGTGGCCTTCAGGACTCCGGTATACTTCCCGTTCAGATAAGACCCGGACGGCGTCTTCTTAAGATTATACCCCCTGCCGATCTCCGTCAGATCCTCCACCATGGAATAAGTATGATTATCAAAATAGTAGATATTCGTCTCCTTCTTATCCTCGTCGGCAAGCCACGCCGTCACAGCCCAGGACTGTGCCAGCTTCTCCATGTCAGAATCATCCGGCTGGGTCTCATAAGTGAACATAAAGTCCGTCACGCGGTCATATCCGCCTTTCAAGGTCTGGGCAATCCCATACTGTTCGAGGAATCCGACCACCTTGTCCTTCACGCCAGCCAGCATTTCCCTGGCGTCATCAAGCACATCTGCCTGTGCGCACATGGAAAATGCCCCCGCCAGCATCATCGTCAGAACCAGGGATGCCGCAATTCGTCTGGTATAGTGTCTTATCTTCATCATGAGAGTCCTCCCTGATATGGTACCCTTCGGCAATCTGTACCCTGTCCGGGAATAATCGCCTTCCGGGTTTTCCGCCTTCAACGCAGTATCTTTTCATTCCTTCATCGATTCCGTCTCCTGATGACCAGGATCAGCAGCAGCACAATCAGAACCGCCGCACCGATGAGTGCTATCGTAAAAACATCTATTCCCTTTGAAGTTTCCTTCGGAGGCGGCGGGGTCGGAACGAAAGGAGTCCTGACCCTGGCCGGCTTCGATGTCTGGGGCTCTGTCGCTTTTTCTGTTTCAGACTCGGTCTCGGTCTCAGCCTCAGTTTCTGTCTCGACCCCGGTTTCTGTCTCAGCCTCGGTTTCTGTCCCGGTTTCAGCCTCCGTCTCGGTTTCTGTCTCAGTCTCCAATTCTGTTTCCGGAGCCAGCACCGTCACCCGGCACTCGCCGGTTTCTATGCTCCCGGTCCGGAACGTGTCACCGCTGGCAACCGCCTTCACCGTATACGTCCCCTCATTTTCAAAAGGAACATCCGCGAAATACTCATTATCCCCGGACTTCATCGGGATCTCTTCGCCGGTCTCCAGAATCTGCAGGACGGCAGGATAAACCGTATACACCCTGGGGGAATGATACCGTTTCCCATCATATATGTAGAGCGCAGAAAAATGCACCGGGCTGCCGGCATAGGTAGTTACTGTCCACGCCAGCAGCCTGAAGTCCATGTCATGAATCGACAGCGCATACATTCCAAGCTCCGTGTTCTCCTCGCCATGAACAACCACCTTCCAGTCATCCCCCGGCGGCGGGATCATCAGCTTGATCGTAATATACCGTTTTTCCTTCGTAATGATCTGATCCTGTCCCTGGAGAGGCGCGGCATAACCGGTCATGTCATAAGTGACCATATTATCGCCCTGCCCGATCTCAACACTCTTAATCTTCGAACAGTCCGCGCTGGTCAGCGTAATATTCAGTTCCGCGACCATCTCCCCCACGGAAAACGGGAAGGTCGCGTCTCCGTTGGAATCCGTAACCTGTGTCTGCACCTCGGCTTCTTCCTGACTGCCCGGATCGAAGTACATCCTGAAGATCCCCGCGAACTTGGACTGCGCATCCGATGCCTTCCGCAGCGGAACATACTCGCCGCTGCCCGACTCTTCCGGAATCCGGCTGCGGATCCTGGAGGCAATCCGCTCCGTGTAATCTGACGGGTGGTCATTTTGCCCGTCAAAATTCATCTCCAGCGTGTAAACCGGCCACTCGTTTTCAGCGCAGATGCGCTCCGCGTCCGCCAGCGACTGATAATTGTATCCGTCCTCGAGGAAATCCTCTCTCTTCTGTCCCGTCACCCTGAAATCACTGATCAGCAGGATGCCGGCGTCCCCCGGCTGAGCCCCGCTCTGCTTTAGGACGTCACAGGCAGCCAGAAACGCATACCCGACCGGCGTATAATCTCCGTCCTGCCGTGTCTCCCCTATCACCTGCTTGCAGGCTTCCTTCTGCTCGATGGACGAAATGTCCGAGAGCGGAAACGGAACGCTCACATACTTCGTATACTTCTCCGGTGAGAACGCATTTTCTCCATAGTTCGAGCCAAACTCAACCACGGCGACACGCGCATTCTTCATCGGAAGCATATCGATGAACATCTTCGCGGCGTCTACGGTAAGCCCGCCCGGATCAGACCTCGCCATTGTCCCGGAATTGTCGAGGACAAGGACAAAATCGATGTTGGAGTCGTCTTCAGAGGCAGTTACCGTTTCATCGGAGGGAATCGTTTCTGCTTCCGTCTCCGTTTCCAGCGTGTCTTCGGATTTCGTTTCCAACGTTTCTTCAGATGCTGCTTCCAGTGCGTCTTCAGATGCTGCTTCCAATGCGTTTTCAGATGCTGCTTCCAATGCGTCTTCAGATTTCGTTTTCAGCGTATCCTTAGATTCCGCAAAAGCTGCTCCATGAAAAACGAAAAGCGCCAGCAGAACAGTCCAGAGGCATACAGATACAAGCACGCTCAGCAGCCTTCTCTTCATTTTCGACATACCTGTCTCGGAAAACACAGCTTCCCTTCCCCCTTTATCCGAACAAGGTTCCTGACCTCTTCAGATCTATTTCCCATCATAACACAGGATAGACGTTTACGGTAGGTATTCAGGATGCCTCTTCCCACGCACGGCTTTTCTCGAAAAGCGCAAGCACCGTCCCGTCAACGCTTCCTTCCAACACCATACCATGGAGGATCTCGAACGCCTTCGGGACCGGGACTGGTTTTTTATAGGGACGGTCCTTTGCTGTGAGCGCCTCGAAAATATCAAGTATGGTCAGAAGACGTACCTCGCGGGGAATGACATCTTCCGCTTTATGATCAGGATATCCGGTGCCGTTGAGCAGTTCGTGGTGTTCGGATGCCCATTCCGTGACGGATGCGTATTCCTCAGGAAAATGAACCTGCGAAAGGATCCTGCGTGTAACAGCCACGTGGCTCTGCATCGTGCGACGCTCCTCCTCTGTCAGCGTACCCCTCCGAATCAGGAGCATATCCGTCTCTCTTTTTGTGAGCAGCGGCGTTTGCGCACCATCCTCTTCTGTGTAGGTTAATTCAGCCATCCGCAAAACCGCTGCCGCATCCTCGTCAGACAAAAAACCACAGCGATCAATCCTGTGAATCAGGTTGAGTATACGGCTGCGTTCCTCCTGCCTGGCATCATACTCCGCCTGTGTTATCTTTCCTTCCAGCAGGCATATCCGGTCCAGCAGACGGATTCTGTCGAACCGCCCGTCGATTTGTTCGACAGCTGCTCCCAGACGCGTTGCCTTATCCATGATCTCAAGCGGGACGATCAGTTTTCCGACATCATGCAGCCAGATACTCATCAGGAAAGCATGTTTTTGTACTTCATCAAAATGCCACGTCTGACTCTGGTTCGTCTGATCCTGCGCTGTCGGAGTCGTCGGATCCTGATCCGTCTGACTCTGCATCGTCAGATCCTGATCTGTTTTATTGAGCCAGTCTATGAACGCAGAGGCCATACGAACCATGTTCCGGGTATGGTTCGCGTTATAATTAGACCGTTCTTCAATAGCGGTTGACAATGCCTGAACGAAGGAATCCAGCATCAGTGTGATCTTCTGCGCGTATTCGATCTTCAGCTCCGCCAGCTCTGTAATGTCATCCAGCATCACAATCACGCCGGACTTCTGCTCTCCAATCGTCAGATAAGAAGTCTGAACGCGCAGATGCCGCACTCGCTCTACGGCGTTTCCACTCTCTCCAGGTTCTCCGGCGTTCCCAGGTTCTCCGTCATCCCCTGAATAAAAGTTAACCACTCCCGCATGTTTACTGCCCGCGTCATAAACCGCATCCAGAATCAGCTGGACAAATTCATCGTTCTCCTGGCGCGTAAAGAAAACCTCACTCAGTTTTTTATCGGCACAGCCGTCAGCATAAATGTCCAGTATCCGCTCCGCTGCCGGGTTGAGGTATCTGATGACACCGTTCAGCCCCAGCAGCATAACGCCCTCGGACATATCATTTATAACCTCAGTGGGTATCATATCCTGCAGAACACCCATTATTTATCTTCTCCTCCAGGTGATGCACATCAGTATATCTCCTCAACTTGAGGTCGAATTATTAAACCTCAAGATTTCACGGACAAGGTGCCCGCCCCTTGCGTAAATCCCCCACAATCACAATGGACGCACTACCTGTCACTGTAACCATGCCACTCGCGCTCAACGCTCCGGGTGTCTATCACTGTGAACGCTGTGAACTGTCATCACAACAGATAAAGCGAAAACGCTCTATTGACAAAGGTGTTCGTGTACCGCGCATGAGAGGGAAAGACCTGCCTTATAACAGGGAATCAGCGTGGCCTGGAAGGCATGATACAGATCGTTCTTACCCGGCCATACCGTGCCGGTCACATGGTTTTTCTCGTCCATCTGGTGATACCAGGAACCGCGTACATGATCCACTACCTTTTCGTCCAGATACTTCATAAATTCCGCATAGTAATCCGCATACTCCGTCTTTTTGGTGATGCGGTACAGAATTGCAGCCGTATTGATCGCCTCTGCCAGAACCCAGTGCATGCGGTCATGAACCACCGGCCTTCCTTCCCAGTCGGTCGTGTACACGAATCCGGGAGCCCCGTCCACATTCCACGCATCTTCCACCGCGCGCAGAAACAGCTGCTCGGACGCCTCGATATAACCCGAATCCGGCGCATTCGCATCCCCATAAGTCGACAAAGCCCACTGTGTGATCAGGCGGCTCCATTCCATCCCGTGTCCGGGTGTGGCGCCGTACGGTTTGAACGGATCAGCCGGTCTGTCATGATGCAGTTCCGGAAGCGGCACCCAGTCCTTGCTGTAGTGCTCCGGAATCCGCCAGTGTTCCTCCCGGGCCCACCCGATGACACTGTCGATGATCCTTTTGCAGCGCGTCCTGTATTTCTGATTGTCCATCACATCCGCAGCCGCAAGAAACGCCTCCACGGAATGCATGTTCGCATTCAGCCCGCGATAGTCATCCATAACGGTAAACTCCGTGTTCCAGAAATCACACGCAAGGCCATCCTCCTCATTCCAGAAGAAACGGTCATACACTTCCAGCGCTTCCTCTAACAGTTCCTTCGCGCCTTCCCTTCCTGCCACAAGGGCGGAAGATGCCGCAAGGATCACAAAGGCATGCGTGTAGCACTGCTTCCCGGCAAGAGGCGTTCCGTCGGCCGCGATCCCGGAATACCAGCCGCCGTGTTCTTTATCCTTCAGTTCTCCCCTCAGGCCTTTCAGTGCCGCATCAGCAAGCTCTCCGCATCCGGGAAAAGCGAGAAATGTCCCGATGCTGTAAACATGCGCCATCCGGCAGGTGATAAACGTTTCCCGCGGACGGTCTTTCCACGGCGTCCCGTCATCACCCAGATAATAGGAGGATCCGCCCGGCGATGGAAACTGCTGTCCGAACCTGAGCAGATCATCCGTCAGGCTTTTCAAAAAAGCCTTGTTTTCTACTGTATCGATCCTGTATTTATTGTCCATAGTCACTCCTCCATCCATTTTCCATGCTTCCTTTTCAGAACTAAGATCCTGTTCATAACTGAGATCTGTTATTTGTTTCGCTGTTACATATCCGGTGACCTGTTTGTTTGCGACGGCAATGTAGAGCTTTCACGGATGCACACCATGGCTCACAGTTTTGCAGGACATCAACGATGACATTTGTGTCAAACAATGCCTTCATCTGTCACCAAGGTGCGGCGTATTGATTGTTCATCTGAGCAGGCTGTCCGGGTCAAGCAAGAAATCAATGATTCCCAGAACAAGTATCCCGTCGTCAGTTCTCCATGCTTTGATATTGTCTTTAACAATAATGATTTTCTTAAAGCTGTCTCTGATGTGGTTTAAAGGTCTGCTTTCCTGTTTTGTCTTTTCCGGCGTGCTCAGGTTCAGTGCTGACTGGATGTAAAACCGATTATTGCCCATGTTGCAGACAAAATCCACTTCTGTCTGAATATGTTTTCCCTCTTCACGGATCTCGACGACCCCGACGTCCACGCTGTATCCTCTGGACAGAAGCTCATTATAAATCACGTTTTCCATCAGATGTGATTCTTCCTGCTGCCTGAAATTCAATCTGGCGTTACGCAGACCCAAATCCGAAAAATAGTATTTTTGCGGAGTATTGATGTACTTTCTGCCTTTTACGTCATAACGCAGAGCCTTTTTAACGATAAAAGCATCTTCCAGATAGGATAGATATGCGTTTATCGTGTTTAAGGAAAGCTCTTTTTC
>ONVT01000074.1 GCA_900321365.1 uncultured Eubacteriales bacterium
AAAAAGGAGAACGGCACTGCCTGGGTGCCGGAGCATGAGTTATTTTGAGGTTTATCCAAAGGAGGTTTCAGTATGAAGATCATTTTTGCCTGGCTGCTGTCAATGTTTCTTTCTTTTGGCGCGGGCGTGAATGCCGGCAGGGACTATCAGGAGGATACGGAGCTTGAACAGAAGGTTCAGGCGCATATGGACGTAATCGTGGATGAGGCGGCGGGAATCGTGGACGATGTGTCGGACGCCGCGAAGGAACGCAGGGAGAGTGCGGAATCTGAGTTTAAGGAGAGCGATGAATACAAGAAGGCGGAAGAGTTTGTCAATGACGTCCAGGAGATCGCGGACAATACGAAAGCGGACATAGAAGAACACTTTGGCTCAGACGAGACAGAGACAGAGTCAGAAACGGCAGTTGAAACAGAAGCGGCAGAAACGGTGTCTGCATAAGGGCAACAGTGCAGAGATACCTGCGCAGCACGTCAGAGTGAATGCAGACAGGTCGCTGGGCAGAGGTACGTCACGATATATGCTTCAGATCAGGGACATTCACAAAGAATACAAGACTGGTACGCTTGTCCAGAAGGCTCTGGACGGCGTATCTTTATATTTCAGAGAGAATGAATTCGTGGCGGTCCTGGGGCCGAGCGGATCCGGAAAAACCACGCTGCTCAATATCATCGGGGGGCTGGACCACTGTGACAGCGGAGAATTGATCATAGACGGCGTTCCGACGAAGAAGTACAAAAGCCGTGACTGGGACGCTTACCGCAATCATTCGGTCGGGTTCATCTTCCAGAGCTACAACCTGATCCCGCACCAGTCCCTGAAAAACAATGTCGAACTGGCGCTTACACTGGCGGGGACAGGCCGCGCAGAGCGGAGGGAAAGAGCGGAGGAAGAGCTTGACCGGGTCGGACTGAAGGAGCAGATGCACAAGAAGCCCGCCCAGCTTTCCGGCGGGCAGATGCAGAGGGTCGCCATCGCAAGAGCGCTGGTGAACCATCCCACGATCGTGCTTGCGGATGAGCCGACCGGCGCCCTGGACAGCGAGACGGGCGAACAGGTGATGCAGCTTCTGAAGGAAGTGGCGCAGGATCACCTGGTTATCATGGTTACGCATAATCCGGAGCTTGCGGAGCGCTACGCGACCCGCATCATCAGGCTTCGGGACGGCAGGGTGAAGTCCGACAGCAATCCCTTCGATCCTGAGAGGGGGGATCTGACAGAAGAGTCCTTGCGAAAGCAGGCGGAAACCGAAGAAACGCCCGTGCGGGCGGCACAGGAGCAGGCTGAGATGGATGAAGCGTCTGTGAGAGTGCCTCGGGAGCAGGTCCGGACGGCATCCCTGTCCGGGCGCGGCAGCAGGCGGAAACCCTCCATGTCCTTCCTCACGGCGCTGTCTTTGTCTGTTTCGAACCTGCTTTCCAAGAAGGCGAGAACGATCCTGGTCGCTTTTGCCGCGTCGATCGGCATTGCGGGGATCGCGCTGATCCTGTCACTGTCCAGCGGGGCTCACGATTACATCACCCGGATGGAGGAGACTGCGCTCAGCGAATATCCGATCCAGATCACCGCGTCCTCCTTTTCCATGGAAGCCATGATGGGGGCATTTTCCCAGATGCGTACGACAACACAGGAGACGGAATCTTCAGGCTCCGGCAAGGTGGAGGAGCAGCAGATTCTGGGGAGCATGCTCGCGGGTTCCGGGACGAATGACCTCGCCTCTCTGAAACGGTGGTTTGACAGCGGTTACAGCGGGATTGAGGATGTTACCCGCTGCGTGAGTTATTCCTACGGAATCAGTCCCCAGATCTACCTGAAGGAAGGGGACGGGTACCGCCAGGTCAATCCGGATCAGACGATGTCTGCAGTCGGTATCTCCATGAGTGATAACCTGACTTCCATGATGAGTGTGTGGAACAGCAATGACCTCTTCTGCATGCTTCCCGAGAAGGAAGAGATGTACCAGGATTCCTACAAACTCCTTGCCGGCCACTGGCCGGGGGAGGCTGACGAGTGTGTCCTTGTGCTGCTTCCCGGAGGAGGGGTCCCGGATTACCTGCTGTATACCATGGGACTGAAGGACGCGTCAAAGAGGGATGAGATTATAACCAACGTTGTAAACGGTGATGCGGTGGATACCTCCATGCAGGGTTCCGTCGAATATGACCCGGAGGAATTCCTCGGGATCTCCTTCCGTGTTCTTCCGGCATACAGGAGGTATTCCTATGACGGGAAACTGGGAGTATGGCTGGACGAGTCTGAGAATGACGAACGGATGAATCAGCTCCTCGATCAGGCGCAGGAGATCTCGATCTGCGGAGTCGTCATGCCCGAGGGTGACAGTTCCATCGGGCTTTTGGATCTCGGAATTGATTACCGGCCGGAGCTGATGGATACTCTGCTGAGGGATGCCGCGGACAGTGAGATTGTGAAGGCCCAGCTTCAGGATCCCGGGACGGATGTCCTGACGGGCGCCCCCTTTGGAGTAGCAAACGGCGGCATGATGGACGGAATGACAGACATGATTGAGATCCATCCGGAGAAGCTGCCGGACGCGGTTTCCTTCGACTGGGACGGGTTGGATAAAGTGATGGAGGAGCACGGACAGCTGAGCGCAGTCCAGACGGTCCGCATCATCCGGGAGCTGTCGCGCAAAGGAGAATCGCCTACTCTGCAGGAGGCGCTCGATGATTTCCTTCCTGCGCTGATGGAACTGGTTCAGATCGACAAGGACAAGATTTCCGAAGCGGTCTCATTTGAGATGGACGAGGAGCGCATGCGCCAGATGTTCTATACGCAGGCCCAGGGGCAGGATGCAAGCCTGAGCGGGAACCTGATCCGGTTCGGCTACGCGGATCCCGATGAGCCGTCCATGATTACCATCTATCCGAACGATTTTGAGAGCAAGGACAGGGTGATCGCTATCCTCGACGCGTATAATAAGACGATGGACGATGAGGGGTATAAGGAGAAGGTCATCTCCTACACAGATTATGTCGGCTCCCTGATGAGTTCGGTGACGACCATCATCGATGTTATCACCTATGTCCTGATCGCGTTTGTCGCGGTTTCGCTGGTGGTGTCCTCGATCATGATCGGAATTATCACGTATATCTCGGTTCTGGAGCGGCGCAAGGAGATCGGAATCCTGCGTGCGATGGGTGCTTCACGGGGTAATATCACGCAGGTATTCAACGCGGAAACCTTCATTATCGGAGTTCTTGCCGGTTTATTCGGAATCGCACTCACCCTGCTGACACTGATCCCCATCAATATAGCGATCCATTCCTATACGGACCAGCCGGTGTCGGCGTTTCTTCCGGTGAAGGGTGCCGTGATTCTCGTGATCCTGTGCATCGTCCTGAACCTGATCGGAGGGTTCCTGCCGGCATGGAAGGCATCCAGGCAGGATCCGGTTGCAGCGCTCAGAAGTGAGTAATATGTACAGATCCTGAGGCCGAAAGACCTGATGCGCCCGCCGTACTCAGATTCAGGCGCTGGACGACGAGGTGGACTGTGCCGCCTTCAGCCGGCGCAAAGAAAAATGGTATGAGCGGCAGCTCTGTTTTCTGGCGCAGTCTCTTCCGGATGAGGCATTCCTGAAAGAGCGGGGCAGTGACGCTGAGAAGATCGGTCTGGAAGATGGCCGATATACGGTGGAGGTATCTATTGAGGGCGGCTCCGGCAGAGCCTTCCTCCAGTCTCCGGCCGAGATTGTGGTCACAGACGGCAGTGTCAGTGCGAGAATCGAGTGGAGCAGCCCCAATTATGATTACATGATCGTGAACGGAGAAAAATACCTGCCGCTCAATACAGAGGGAAACTCAGTCTTTGAGATTCCGGCTGCGGCATTTGACCGGCCTTTCACAGTTCTGGCCGACACAACCGCGATGAGCAGACCATATGAGATCGAATATGCGATTACACTTGACTCTGAAACCATTCAGCCTGTGGAAGAGGAACCCTGATCCGGCATCTGCCGCGGCGGTGGATTCACATCGACAGGTTTCGAAATGTCCGGAGAGGAGTCTCCTGAGAAGGAAGGATGTCTGCTTCCGGATGTTTCTGATCATGGCAGCTGCCCTTATAATCAGGGGCGGCTGTGTTTGTATGTTCTGCGCGCAGCCGGATACAGAATCCGGTACTCAGGCAGGAGACCGGCTGAGCGCGGCGCTCCCGGAGGAATACACGAAAAGCATGGACCGGCTTTTCGCCAGGGAGTTCAGCGTGGACTACTACGGGGAGGACTATACCCTGATTGTGATCCATTCACAGTTCCGTTACCTGCTGGTGGAGGAGGGAGCGGAGATTCCGGAGGATCTCCCGGAGGATGTCACGATCCTTCAGAAACCGTTCCCCCATATCTATGCCGCATCCTCCAGCTGCCCGGACTTTTTCCGGGAGCTTCATGCGCTGGATCGTGTTACCATGACCAGTACGAAAGCTGAGGACTGGACGAGCCGGCTTCATTTCTTGATATCCGGTACCAGCTGGAGTTCATGCAGATTGCCCGCGATCTGGCCCGGGAGAGAGGTATGGCACTCATGATGTCACTGCATGAGATTTCCATTGCGAAGAATCTTGCAGACCGGGTGCTGACCCTGAAGGACGGAAGGCAGGATGAGACCGGCGGGGCGAATCTCCTGACAGAGGAGTATATCCGCAGGCTTTACGGGATTCCGGACGGACTGTCCATGGAGGGAATCAATGGCATTTGAACACTATATCCGGTCCGGCGGCAGGAATCTGAGGCTTGGCTATACGACCGGCACATGCGCTGCCCTCGCCTGTGCGGGGGCGGCGGAGGGACTGCTGACAGGGCGCATCCCACAGGTTCTGAACCTGATCACGCCGAAAGGAATCGAAGTCAGCGCCCGTCCGGTCTCGTGTGCAGTGGAGTATGGCAGCGGTTGTTTGTATCAGACATCTACCGGAGAAATGCGTCCGCCTGCTGTGCCCTGCCTTGCAAGATGCGGCGTTGTGAAGGATGCCGGGGATGATATCGACGCGACCGACGGGCTGCTGATCATGGCTCAGGCACAATACTGGAATCCGGAGAGCGTTCTTTCAGGCGGCACACCCCGGGAAGAGAGTATCCGAATCCTTGGGGGGAAGGGCGTGGGACGTGTGACCAGGCCCGGCCTGGACCAGAAGGTGGGAGAGGCTGCGATCAACTCTGTTCCCAGGCAGATGATCCGGCAGGAGGTCCTGCGTGTGTGCTCGGAGCAGGGCTATGAAGGCGGAATGACGATCACAGTCAGTGTTCCGGACGGAGAGGCGGCTGCGGAAAAGACCCTGAACGCTTCCCTGGGAATTGTGGGAGGCATCTCCATCATCGGGACCAGTGGGATCGTGGAGCCTATGAGCATGAAGGCATATTCGGACTCTGTGCGGCTCAGGATCCGGCAGGCCAGGTCGGAGGGAAAGCAGGACCTGATCCTGACTCCCGGAAACTACGGACTCTCCTTCCTGAGACAGGCCGGGTATGACCTCATGGATGTTCCGGTCGTCGTCTGCTCAAACTTTATCGGGGACGCGCTTGACGAGGCGGCGGCAGACGGATTCGGCCGCATCCTGCTGGCAGGCCATGTGGGAAAGCTGGTCAAGATTGCGGCCGGCATCATGAACACCCACAGCAGCATGGCGGACGGCAGGTGTGAGATTTTCACCGCGCACGCGGCTCTGGCGGGAGCCTCCGCAGAAACCTGCGCCAGGCTGATGGACGCTGTGACAAGCGACGGGTGCATCGCCATCCTGAGAGAGGCGGGAATAGACCGGGCCGTGCTGGGAACAATCCTGGAGAAAGCACAGGGATATCTGGACAGAAGAAATGCCGGGACGAGGTGCGGGATGATCCTGTTCTCCAACGTATATGGAGAGCTCGGGAGGACAGGCATCGCGAAGGAAATCCTGGAAGCATGGACAGCCGGATCCGAACTAATCTGCACTGCGGTTTGGCAGGACAGTCAGAAAAGTCAGGAAAACGGAAAAGAATTTCGTTCGCGAGTATAGAAGGAAACGAAAGGATCGGACTGTGGTACACTTTGTAGGCGCCGGGAGCGGCGCGCAGGATCTGATTACGATCCGGGGAAAGAGACTTCTGGAAGAGGCAGACATTGTCATCTACGCTGGAAGCCTGGTGAATCCGGTACTCCTCGGATACGCGAAGGAGGATGCCCGGATCTACAACTCTGCGCGCATGACACTGGAGCAGGTGACGGATGTCATGCGAAAAAACCGGGATGATCGGATTGTGCGCCTTCACACCGGCGACCCGTCGCTGTACGGGGCGGTCCGGGAACAGATGGATATACTTGAAAAGGAGCAGATTCCGTATGACGTGACGCCGGGCGTCTCCAGCTTTCTTGCCGCTGCGGCCGCCCTTCGGGAAGAGTACACGCTTCCCGGCGTCTCCCAGACCGTGATCCTCACAAGGATGGAGGGGAGGACCCCGGTTCCGGAGAGGGAGTCTCTTGCGAAGCTTGCAGTGCATGGAGCGTCGATGGTGATCTTCCTGTCCGCGTCGATGACGGCCGGTGTTCAGGAGGCGCTGCTTCAGGGTGCGTACACGAAAAAGACGCCTGCGGCGATCGTCTGCAGAACCGGCTGGCCCCGGGAGAAGCTCATCCGCTGCACGGTGGGGACGCTCCATGAAAATGCGCAGAAGGAGGGAATCACGAAAACGGCGCTGATTCTTGTCGGAGACTTTCTGAAGAGGGAAGCGGGCGCGGAAAGAAGCCGCCTGTATGATCCGTCCTTTACGACCGGATACCGGAAGGGGAACAATGAAACATAATTCTATGGCAGAGCCTGTCATCCGGATTGCCTGTTTCAGCGCCGCGGGAGAGCGGCTGGGACACAGGATCGGATCCGGGGAGGTGACACGGTTTCCGGGAGAACTTTCTCTTGCTGACTGGACACGGTCAGGTTTTCAGGAGGCGGATGCGCTGATATTTACCGGGGCATGCCAGATCGCCGTGCGGGCCGTCGCGCCGTTTGTGCGGAGCAAGCTGACAGATCCGGCAGTGCTTGTGGTCGATGAGACGGGCGCGTATGTCATCCCCATCCTGAGCGGACATCTGGGCCGTGCCAATGACCTTGCAGAGCGGATCGCAAAGCGGCTCGGCGCGCTGTGCGTCGTCACGACGGCAACCGACCGCAGGAAGACCTTCGCTGCGGACAGCTGGGCGGTGGAGAACGGGCTGGGCATCGTGAATCCCGAGGCGGTAAAAGGGATCTCCGCCGCACTCCTGGACGGAGAGGAGATCGTGATCGGCGTCCGGAGGAGAACCGGCTCACCAGAGAATCTCCATCGGGAGGCAGCACAGGAGGACCTCCATCGGGGGGCAGTACAGGAGGACCTCCATCGGGAGGCAGCACCCGGGAGCAGAATGCAGGAAGAAAACCTCCGAGGACCGGGGGTACTTCGTCTGGTTCCGAGAAGGGTCATCATCGGGGCTGGCTGCAGGAGGGGTACGGATCCGGCATATTTTGAGAAGTGCCTGCTCGGCTTCTGCGAGAAACATGGCATCGCCCGGGCATCTGTCTTTGGAATCGCGTCTATCGACCTGAAAAAGGAGGAACCGGCACTGAGGCAGCTGGCGGAAAAATGGAAGATTCCGTTTCTGACCTACAGCGCCGCCCTGCTGATGGAGACGCCGGGAAGATTCTCTTCCTCCGCTTATGTGCTTCAGAAAACCGGGGCGGACAATGTCTGCGAGAGGGCAGCGGTCAGGGCGAGCATGGAACTGGATCCTCCCTTTTCCGGGCCCGGGATGCTTCCACCCTCTTCCGGCTGCGAGACGCTTCCTCCCTCTTCCGGCTGCGGGATATCTACGGAAGACGGGGAAGAGATCCGGGAGAGACTGATACACAAAAAGGAAACCTTCGAAGGAATAACACTTGCGGCGTCACGTATGCGGACGGTCAGGAGCTGGATATGGGTGTGAAGAGGGGAAAGGTATATCTGGTCGGCATCGGTCCCGGCGGGATGGAGGACATGACCGGGAACGCCCTGAGGGCGATCCAAAGCTGTGAGGTTCTGTGCGGATATACCGTCTATATCGACCTGATCCAGTCCCGGATACCGGGACTGGATCACAAAAGGATCCTGACAACGCCGATGCACCATGAGACGCAGCGGTGCCAGGCAGCGCTTGAGGAGGCACACCGGGGCAGGGATGTCGCGCTGGTCTGCGGCGGGGATGCCGGAATCTACTCGATGGCCGGCCCGGTTCTGGAGATGCTCGAATCCTTCCCGGATGTCGGGACGGAGGTCATCCCCGGGATCACGGCGGCAGTATCAGGCGCGGCTCTCCTCGGCGCTCCGCTGATGAATGATTTCTGTGTCATTTCCCTGTCGGACCTGCTGACCGGATGGGATGTGATTGAGAAGCGGATCCGCTCAGCCGCGGACGGGGACTTCGTGACGGTCATCTACAATCCCATGTCGAAGAAGAGGACATGGCAGCTGAAACGCTGCTGCGGCATATTCCTGGAATACCGGAGCGCCGATACCCCGTGCGGCTGGGTGAGGAACATCGGCCGCAGGGGACAGGAGAAGAAGCTCCTGACACTGGAGCAGCTTCAGGAGGAAACGGTGGATATGTTCACCACGGTGTACATCGGAAACAGCACCACGCATTTTGCCGGGGGATATATGGTCACGCCGAGGGGATACGACAGCCTGGAGTTACGTGAAGATGGACGCTGAAAGAAGGATCCTTCTGTTCGGAGGCACGACAGAAGGAAGAGAGATGGCCGGGGAGCTGCCTGCCCTGGGGTTTAAGGTTACGGTCTGTGTGGCGACGAAGACGGGAGAGGAGTACCTGAGGGGAATTCCGGGACTGGACATCCATACGGGAAGGATGGATGAAGACCGGATGGAGGATCTCATGATGGAGGGCTTTCTTCTTTGTATCGACGCGACACATCCCTACGCTCTGCAGGCCAGCGCTTCGATCCGGAAAGCTGCCGGACGCACAGGCCTTCCTGTCTTCAGGCTCACCCGCCGGGAGATGTCGTTGGAGGAGCTGGAGCGCAGCGTTTCGGCACTGGTGAGGGAATATGCTGATGCGCATCCCGAAGAGCCCTGCAGCGCATCAGATCCCGGAAGGCGTTTTCTCCGGTTTTGTGACAGCGCGGACCAGGCCTGCGGGATCCTTCTTCGTGCTGCGGACCTGACCGGAACCCGGGACGGGATTCTCCTGACAACCGGAGCAAAGGAGGCATCCTGCTTCGCCCCTCTTGTAAGGGAAAAGAGAGACCGGGTTTTCATCCGGGTTCTTCCCTCTGAGGAGAGTATCAGCAGGTGCCTTAAGGCCGGGTTCGCTGAGGATCACATCCTCACCGGAAGGGGCCCTTTTTGTGTGGAAGAGAACGTCAGGATATTCCGGACGTACGGGATCCGCATCCTCGTGACAAAAGACGGCGGGCCGGAGGGGGGATTTCCCGAGAAGCTTGCTGCCGCAGCCCTGTGCCGGGGCTGTGTGATTGTGATCCGCAGGCCGAAGGAAGAGGGAATGTCCTCAGAGGAGATCCTGAGGATCTGTCAGTCAAAAACTGTACATTGATAGCCTGTACAGATTGCGCAGGATTTTCATTCGATTGTGCCAGACAAAAAGCCGCGCACAGCGGACTATGTAAGGCACTGCCGCAGGATCCTGACGGAAGGGGTTGAGATGATAAGAACACTTCTTCGATACTTCAAACCACATATGAAGCTGTTTCTCCTTGACATGGCCTGCGCGGTGACAGCGTCCGCGATCGACCTGGCGTTTCCGCTGGTTTCCAGGTACGCGATGTACACACTCCTGCCGGACCGCCTGTTCGGCGCGTTTTTTGCCCTGATGGCGGCGGTCGTCCTGTTTTATGTCCTGCGGTCAGTCTGTTACTATGTCATGACCTTCTGGGGACACACCTTCGGCATCCGTGTGGAGACGGACATCCGGGCTGACCTGTTCCGCCACCTCCAGGAGTTGGACTTTGAATTCTATGACCAGATGCGCACGGGAAACCTGATGAGCCGCCTGACCGGGGATCTGTTCGAGGTCACGGAGCTGGCGCACCACGGGCCGGAGGACCTCCTGATCTCCCTGCTGACGGTGGCAGGTTCGCTGGCGATCATGTTTACCATTGAATGGCGCCTGGCACTGGTGGTAGCGCTGCTGATCCCTGTATTCCTGATGATCACGATGCTCCAGCGCCGCAATATGTCGCGCACGTCCACGAATGTCAAGAAGAAGCTGGCCGGAATCAACACGGACATCGAGACCAGCCTGTCAGGAATGAAAACCTCCAAGGCCTTCGCGAATGAGAATGTGGACAACGCACGTTTTACCGACGCGAACACACAGTATCGCGGAGCAAAAAAAGACTTCTACCGGGCGATGGGAATCTTTCAGGCATCCCAGGAGTTTTTCATGGGGATCCTCCCGGCGGTGGTGATTGCAGTTGGGGGCTTCCTGATGATGAACGGACGGATGAACTACATCGACCTGATTACGTTCACGCTGTTCGTCGGGACATTTGTCTCCCCGATCCGCAAGATGGCGCAGTTTGCGGAGATCTTCGAAAGCGGAATGGCAGGTCTGAAGCGGTTCGAAGAGGTGATGGCAATGCAGCCGAGCGTGAAGGAGAAGCCGGATGCCGTGTGCCTTACGGTTACCCGGGGCCGCGTCGACATCGATCATGTCAGCTTCTCCTACATCAACAATCCTGAGGTGCTGCATGATATCGACCTTCACGCGGAGGGAGGCGAGATGATTGCGGTGGTCGGCGCGTCCGGCGGAGGGAAGACAACGCTCTGTCATCTGATCCCCCGGTTTTATGACGTGGTGTCAGGATCGATCAGGATCGACGGGTATGATATCCGTGACGTGACGAAGAGGTCACTACGCAGCAGCATCGGAATCGTACAGCAGGAGGTGTTTATTTTCGCGGATACGATCCGCGAGAATATCCGGTACGGAAGACCGGAGGCATCCGACGAAGAGGTGGAGGAGGCTGCCAGGAGAGCAAAGATCTATGAGGACATTCTCCGCATGCCGGACGGATTCGACACCTATGTCGGAGAGCGCGGGACAAGGCTGTCGGGCGGACAGCGCCAGAGAGTCTCGATCGCGCGCATTTTCCTGAAGGATCCGGCTGTGCTGATTCTTGACGAGGCGACCTCGGCGCTGGATACGATCACCGAAGAACAGATTCAGAGGAGCTTTGATGAGCTGATGAAGGACAGGACGTCCTTTGTCATCGCGCACCGGCTTTCCACTGTGCGCGGTGCGGACCGGATCGCGGTGATCGAGGAGGGGCGGATCGAAGAACTCGGGACGCATGAGGAACTGCTTGAGGCGGGCGGAGAGTACGCGCGCCTGTATGAAGCGCAGGAACTATAAGGAGAAGAAAAGTGAGAATTGATCTTGCGGGATTCGGGCCGGGATCGGCTCAGAAGACGACGCAGCAGGTTATGACAGCGCTGGGAGAGGCGGATCTGATCATAACGTCCTCAAGGCTTGCCGATGCTCTCTGGGGCGGGGCTGACACGGACTCCGGCTCCCTGATCGATGCCTCAGTCCCGTACTGGAACGTGATGCAGGATGAGGACAGGTTCGGTCTTTCATCCGGATTGAGGATCCTGGTTGAAACAGACAGCGGAAAGATTCTGCGGATCCTGGAAAATGAGCCTTTCGAGAGGGCGGTGTGCCTGTTTGGCGGGGACACCAGCTTTTACTCCGGCGCCGTTCCTCTGCTCGCACTGATCCGAAAGTCCCGCGCTCTTGAGGAGAAAAAGGCCAGGGTCCGGGTTCTGCCCGGAGTCTCGAGCCTGTCGGAGACATGCGCGCGACTGGGAGTCCCCTTTTCCCAGGTGGAAGTGTTCTCGGCGCATGGGAGGGATGTGGATCCTGTCAGGGCGGTCATGAACGGAAAGAAGAGCTTCTTTCTCACCGGCGGGGAAAATGACCCTGCCGCGCTCTGTGCCAGGCTGACCCGTGCCGGACTGGGGGATCTGGAGGTAACCATCCTGGAGAGGCTGTCCCTGGGCGGGGAGCGCATACGGTCGATGAGCGCGAAGGAAGCAGCCGGCCTGAAGACCGATCCCCTGTCCGTCCTTCTTGTGGAGAGCGCTCCCGTGTCAGAGGAGCTTCGAAGGGGGATCCCGGGAATACCGGATGAATCCTTTGTGAGAGGAAGAGTTCCCATGACGAAGCGCCTTGTCAGGGTATGCGCCCTGTCCCTGCTGAACCCTTCAAAAGAGGATCTGTGCTGGGATCTGGGCGCGGGAACGGGGAGCATGTCAATCGAGCTTTCCGCCCGCTGCCGGCGGGTTGTCAGCGTGGAGAGGAATCCGGAAGCACTCCTGCTGATGGAGGAGAACCGGAAGAAATTCGGAGCCTGGAACATGGAGATCGTGGAGGGAGTGATCCCGCAGATCCTGCCTGAGCTTCCCGCGCCGGACAGGATCTTCGTGGGAGGCGGCGGAGGATGGATCCGCCGGATACTGGGACAGCTGAAGGAGCAGCACGTCCCGGTCTGCGCGCCGGCTGTCACACTGGAGACGCTGCAGGAGGCCAGATGTGCACTGGAAGAGAATGGATATGAGACACAGGTGGTCCAGGTCGCTGTCACCGACGTGATAAAGCGGGGGGAGCATCACATGATGGACGCACAGAATCCGGTGTTCCTGATTGCGGGATATCCGGCACAGCGCATCCCGGAAGAAGACATGCCGGCAGCAGAAGATCGTTCCGCCGCAGGCCAGACTGCGCTGTGGAATGCGGAGAAGGAATAGAACAGGTCCTGAGTCCTGAGGCAGTATGGGTGGAATTAATTTCAAGGAAGTAAACAGTCTGATCGCTCTGGTCCAGGCCCTGGATGAGGCGCTGTCCGGCATGCAGGCAGATGCGGTATCCAGGGAGGAGGAGGTGCGTCTGGCATCGGAGTCCTGGATGGAGGAGGCGTCTGCCAGGTCACTGGAAGAAATTCCTGTGGAAGAGCTTAAGAAGTCAAAGGCAGGGATCCGGATCAATGCGCTGCAGGAGGCCGGATATCGGAACCTGAAGGACCTTTCGGACGCGGATGAGAGCAGCCTTCTGGCCGTGGACGGGATCGGCGGGAAACAGACGGCCGCCATACGGTCAATTCTCGCTCAGTTCAGGCAGCAGTTCGCGCTGAGGAAGACAATCCGGCTTTCGCCTGACGACGTATCGGAATCCAGTCTCCGGCTGATCCGCGCGCTTGCAATCTTCCGGATCAGCCGGCAGGTTCTGCTGGATGTATCCTCCGTCCAGACACAGTTCCATGACCTCTCCCGGGAGATCATCAACCGAATCAGGGTACGCAGTTTTTTTAAATGGCTGTTTGCCGGAAGAGAGATCCGCAATGAAACGGTATCGGCGATTGAGGATCTGACCAGATTCACCGCCTCGCCGCTCTTTGAGCGCGCGGCCGCCCTCCAGGGCCGGTACGCCGGACTCTCCTCTCTGAGCATCGAGGAGGCGAAGAGAGACTTTGAGCGCAGCAGCGCCCAGTATTATGTCCTTCTGGAAAAAGTCACCGGGAAAGGTTTCCGGTCCTCTGCGTTCGACAGCAGTCTTCCCGAAGATCTTGCCGCCTCGATCGACGCGTTCCCCCTGAAGCGGGGGCTTTTTACGGGCGGCCTGCGCTCCTACCAGGAATTCGGGGTGAAGTATATCCTCCATCAGAGGAGGGTGCTCCTCGGGGATGACATGGGACTGGGCAAGACGGTTCAGGCAATTGCCGCGATCTCACACCTGCATGAGGAGGATGGGCGGGGGCACAGTCTCATCATCTGCCCGGCCGGCGTTCTGATCAACTGGTGCAGGGAGATCAGAAGGTTCAGCAGCATGAATGCCTGGCTGCTCCACGGGAAAAAGCTGGAAGAAGAATTCAGCCGGTGGACGGACCTGGGGGGCATCGCGGTAACCAGCTTTGAGATCATGAACCGCATCGTCGAGAGGATTGACAACCGGATGAGGATCCTGATGCTGGTCATTGACGAAGCGCATTATATCAAGAATCCGAACGCTCTGCGCACCCGCTCTGTCCGAATGCTTCAGGAGGAGGCCGCTCATATTCTTCTCATGACAGGAACACCGCTGGAAAACAGGGTGGATGAGATGTGCAGCCTGATTGACTTTGTCCGTCCCGACCTGTCCGGGCAGGTAAGGCGCGCTGTGTCTTACAGCCGGACGCAGGAGTTTCGGGAAATGATCTCGCCGGTCTATCTGAGGCGCCGGAGGGACGAGGTCCTCCGGGAGCTGCCGCCGGTCGAGGTGAGAGAAGAATGGTGCGGCATGAGCGAGGATGACCGGAGGGCGTATGCGGAGCAGGTCGGCGCCGGAAGCTTCATGGGCGCAAGACGTGTCGGCTTCCTGCAGGAGGACCTCTCCACATCCTCCAAGGCGCAGCGGCTGAAGGAACTGTGCATGGAGGCGGAAGACGCCGGAAGAAAGGCCATTGTCTATTCTTTCTTCCTGGAGACGATCCGGAAAGCGGAGTCACTTCTGAAGGAGCGGTGCGCGGGGGTGATCACCGGAAGCACGGATGCTTCCCGGAGACAGGAAATCGTCGACCGGTTTGAGAGTTCGCCCGGGGGAAGCGTACTGGTCTGCCAGGTGCAGGCAGGCGGAACCGGGCTGAATATCCAGGCCGCCAGCATTGTGATCTTCTGCGAACCGCAGATCAAGCCCTCCCTGATCCATCAGTCCGTCGCGAGGGCATGGCGGATGGGGCAGGTGAGAAATGTGCTGGTCTGCCATCTGCTCTGTGAGGATACAGTCGATGAAGCCGTTATGGAGAGGATCAGACGAAAGCAGCTCCAGTTCGATCTCTACGCGGAGGAATCCGCCGCCGCGAAGGCCGCGGAGGGGCTGGTCGACAAAGAGTGGATCCGGGATTTCATGGAAAAGGAGCACATGCGGTATCTGCCTGCGGTGATTGTGCCGGATCCGGAAATGCTGCAGGAAACCTGATTCACACATCCCTCAGACTGCCGGAGGCAGCAGGACGAGGTCATCCGGGGCGGTCTGAAAGTGGGGAACAGCGGATGAGGAGGAGGCCGTGATGAGAGCCGGAAGGCTGATGGTCAGCGCCGCGGGAAGCGGCCATGGAAAGAGCGTTGTCACAATGGGGCTCCTTCAGGCGATGAAGGAGCGGGGGATCGCGCTCCAAAGCTTCAAGTGCGGCCCGGACTATATCGATCCCGGTTTCCATGAGCGTGTGCTGGGAGTGCCCTGCCGGAACCTCGACACCTTTTTAATGGGTGAGGAGGATGTGCTGGAAGAAGTATCAGACGCGGAAAAGGCCGGTCTTTTTGCGCTTGCCGAGGGCGCCATGGGGCTATTTGACGGACTTGGCGGAGGAGGTGCCCACAGTGCCTTCAGCACCGCCCTCCTGTGCGGCATGCCGGTGGTGGCGGTTCTGGACGCGGGTCGGGAAGAAGACTGCGCAAAACAGCTGAAAAGGCTTCTGGAGCGTGATACGGAAGGGGCCATACGGGGATTCCTCATCAACCGGTGCCGGGAGGAGGAATATCCGTCTGTCATACAGAGCATACGGGACACCCTTTCCCTGAACAGTCCGGCAGAAATGACCTTCCCTTTTTCGGGCGGCGGGAATAAAACCCGGAGGATGCAGGACCGCATCCATGAGGAATGCAGGGAGAAAGGAACCGGTGCCGGATATGTCTGTGCGTGCGGATTCCTGCCTCCCCTGCCTGAGGCGGTGTTTCCTTCCAGACACCTGGGGCTGGTGGGAGCATCGGAGACAGAGGGTTTTGCCCGGAGAATCATGACGATTGCGAATGAACTGGAGCGCGCAGGATGCGTTGACGCGGTCCTGGCTCTGGGGCAGAAGGAAGTTTTTCCTTACGGAAAAACTCTGAAGCCCCTCGAAGCCGGGGCGGGCTCCCCTGATCTAAGATCAGGGGCAGGCAGGAAAATGCGGGAGGCTACGGCTCCTGCAGCGGTACATTGCGATATGCGGGAGAATACAGCTCCTGCATCGGCACATTACGTCCCGGAAGCGGTGTCGGAGAAAGAGAAGCGCTGCCGGATCGCGGTTGCCAGGGATCACGCATTTTCCTTCGTATACCAGAGATCGCTGGAAAACCTGGAGAGGGCCGGCGCACAGCTTGTCTTTTTCTCACCGTTGGATGATCCCTGTCTTCCGGAGGGGACGGACGGGCTCTACCTGCCCGGCGGGTATCCGGAACTGTATGCCCGGGACCTGGAGGAAAACCGGTCCATGCGCATTTCGGTGCGGGATGCGGTCATTGGCGGGATGCCGACCGTGGCGGAGTGCGGCGGCTTCCTCTATCTGGGAGAGGAGCTGTGCGGGGAGGACGGCCGTCCCTGCAAGATGGCAGGGGTCCTGAGAGGCAGGGCGTCGAAGAAGGACCATCTGGTGCGCTTCGGGTACCTGGAGCTTATGCAGGAGCGAGGAGACAGCCTTCTCTTCCGGGAGGGGGAGACGGTACATGCCCATGAGTTCCATTACTGGGATACGACCGTTCCGGGCGATGATCTTCTCGCTCTTAAACCGTCGAAGAACCGGGAGTGGAGGTGCGGATTCACAGGGCCGAAGCTGTATGCGGCATTTCCTCACCTCTATCTGAGCGCACAGAGGGCAGAGCGGTTTGTGGGAGCGTGCCTGGCACCAATTCTATTGCGATGAATCGCATAGAATTGGTGCCAGGCATGGCAACCGCACAGGTGGAAAAAATACCGGCGGTTTGAAAGGAGAATATCTCTCAAACCACCGGTATTTATATTCAGGAAGGTTTCGTTTGAAAAGCTGTGGTTATCTCAGGAACGCGCTGTTCGCCCAGCCCCAGTTGCCGTTGAACATTACATAAGTGTAGGAGCAGGGTACACCGTTCAGGCCGGTTCCTCTTGTGGTTGAGCCGTAGGTGAAGACCTCATATCCCGGATACAGCTTTGCGATCTCATGATACTGATCCCAGACCGGCTGCGGTCTCAATGCAAGATATCCGCCGCCGCAGTCACCGACTGTCATGTAGAATCCGGCTCCGCCGTATCCACCATTCACATCCTCAAGTTCCTGTCCATCAATAATGATTTTGTCTGCCATGATATTGTCTCCTTTTCTGATTTCGGGTATTTGCTCCGATGGCCTTTTTGTTTTCTGCCGGGCAGTTTGTTTCCCGGTCTGATGATTGATACGAAACTCTTTCCTGGAAGGCTAAATGATTTTTAGCACATAAAACGGTATTTGTCCAACGCTGACGGACAATTGTCTGGACAACTGTGATATACTTTTTTCAGTACAAACCTGTATTTCAGTTCCGGAACTATTCCAGACAGGTATAGCAGGTATAGTTCCCGCAGCCGGATGCCTTGCGGGTGACAAGGCGTGAAAGGACAGAAGGATGAGCCTTGCTCTGATAATCACAGGAATGATCATACTCGTATTGTATGTCCGTGAGAAGATCCACGGCTGCACCCTGAAAGCAGTTTTCCTGAAGACTGCGGTATCTGTGGTATTTGTTTCTGTTGCTGTAACCGCAGGCTCATCGGCTGCAGTCGCACCGTTCATTATCATGGGTCTGTTGTTCGGCCTGCTTGGGGATATCTGGCTTGATCTGAAATATGTATTCCCGTCACAGGACGAAACCTTCACATATGCCGGGTTTCTGGTTTTCGGCATCGGCCATATTCTGTACATAACAGGACTGCTTGTCCAGTACGGGGTGAGAGCATACATTGCTGCTTCATTCTGCTTTGCCTTAGTGGCTGCGGGACTCGTCGTGATCCTTGAAAAGCCGATGAAGCTGTCATATGGGCGGATGCGGCCGGTTGTCATGGTTTATGGTCTGCTGTTGTTCTCTACGGTGGCTGTATCAGGGGCGCTCCTGCTGGACCATAGAGAACCTGCGCTTTGCTGCATCTTTATTGGAAGTGTCATGTTTGCAATTTCGGATCTGATTCTGAGCGGGACATTTTTTGGAGAGGGAAAGGATCGTCCGATCGATATCATCGGCAATTATATCTTTTATTATGGCGGGCAGTTTTTGATCGCGTATTCTCTGGTTCTCCTAAAATGACAATAATGTATGCCGTACTACACGAAGCCGGGCTCCTGCAGTCCGGATCCGTTTCACTGAATAATCACAGAGGGCAGATAGCCACAGAATAAAGATTCTTCGTATCAGAATCTGAAACCATCATATTGAATTATCCCGGGCAGCAGCCTGAAGAGCCAGGAAACCGGGTGAAAGATAAAAAGAATGATCAGGAGGACAACAAAATGAAAAAAAGAGGACTGGCATATATACTGTCAGCGGCTATGATGCTGTCTTTTGCCGCGCCGGCTGCGGCTGGAGCGCAGGAAACAACGCAGGAAGTGCAGACTGAAGTGCAGACCGAAGTGCAGGATGATGTGGACAAAGTCTGGGAGACAGACATCAGGATGTCGCTGACGCGCGAGAGTGCGCTTCGTCAGGAAGCAGGCATGAGTGTTCAGGAATGGGACAACGCTGTTGCCGCGAAAAAACTCGAAGGCAGGGACGCGCCTCTGACGAGGGAGGATGTGACGGACGCACAGGTCTTTGAGAAGGACGGAGTAGTCTGTTCCATAGATCATGCGGACGCACTTGGCGAGGTGAAGGACGCACTTGATGCATATCGGGCTGCGTACAGCGCCGCGGCTTTGATGGGTGGAAATGAGCTTGCGGATCTTCGTCTGTGGCATCAGATGGATATCGATGATGTCAGGTTCTATTCCTTCCAGCAGGTATCCGACAGCACGATGGTGATGGGAAGCACGCTGAAGCTTGCGGTCAAAGACGGCAAGGTTCTGGCGGTGTTCAGCAGCCTGGATCCGGAAACGGGAAAAGAAGAGAAACTTGTGACGCAGTCTGAGGCGGAGGATATTGTTCTCGATGCGCTTGAGGCGGCGGGAGAGAAGGCAGTGGTTTTTCCGGAATACACGGACCGTGTGCGATATATGCCGACTGTGCTGTCTGACCTGAATCTGGACGAAGCGGACGATGATCCGGTACCGGAGGACCTGCGCTGGGTGGTCTACAGTGAGAATGAGGGCGATGATGAATATCCGTACACCGCGCACTATCTGGATCTTGCCGGCAATTATCTTGAGAGCCTTGACGTGAAGGAGCCGGGAGATGATGAAGCCATGTGCGGTTTCCGGAAGCAGAAGGTTTTTGACGGCATGACGGCAGATACCTGGACGGGAGAGATTCAGGGGGATGATGATAAGGTTAAGACCGTGACCCTTCCAATTATGCGGGATGAGGAGGGCCGTCTGTATCTGGGTGATGTGAAGCGCCGGATTGCCGTGGCGGACTTTGCGAAGGCGGTTTATGATGACGCCCATGAGCTGGTGCTTGTTCAGGCTGATGACAATGCTGTATTCGACAACGAAGACCTGTACATGTATTACAACTATCTCAATGCCAGGGATTTCTACGCTGATATGGGCTGGATCAGTCCCGACGGGGAAAGCAGTGACGTGATCATCCTGAAGAATCTGTGTACCAGCGATGGGACGCCTTTTGAGAATGCCTGCAGCATCGGCATGATCCAGGGCTGGCAGATGTTTGGCTACACCGCATATAACCGGTTCGGAGAGCCCCTGAAGCTTGGGCACGGACAGGATGTCATGGCACATGAGTACACACACACATTCACCTCTACCCTTATGAACAGCAACCTCTATGAGAATGACCAGGGTGCCATAAATGAGGCGATGTCCGACATTCTGGGGAATCTTGCAGAGCTCATTCTTGGAGAGACAGATGACACGCGCTGGCTCCTGGGAGAGAACACGGCTGATACGGTTCGCAGCATGAGTGATCCTGCGGCTTATCAGCAGCCGTCCTATGTATGGGACAAATACTACGGGCAGGAAACCGATATCCCGGGCGACTGCAATGACCGCGGCGGCGTGCACTGCAATTCTTCGCTGTTGAATTACATTGCGGCGAGACTTTGCCTGGAATATGGAATGGAGTATGAAGACGCAGTCCGGTTCTGGATTATGACAGCCGGCGGCCTGACACCGAAGACAGATTATCCGCAGATCTGCGCCGTGATGAACTGGGCGATGGATCAGAGCGGTAATGAGGCACAGGAAGGCAACCTGAACCAGCTGATCAAAGAAGAACATCTGGACCGGGAGGAGATTCCTGAAAAGATGCCTTACAACAGAAAGATTGTAACCCTGCAGCTTCCGGATACCGAAACCTTCGAAGACGAGAACTGGATGATGATGACCGTCCAGCTGAACACGGAAACGGTTCAGAACGCTGCCGTTGCCATCGTGAAGATGGTGATACAGCTCATTAAGGACGGGGAGGACACGGAAAGGATTGGCCTGATTCTGTCGGAACTGCTTGAGAGCATTCACCTGGACGGCAACAAGATCCACCTGGAAATGAAGGATGACAAGGATGCTGTGATGGAGGCGATCATAGAAACGGCGACCTCCACGCTTTCCAGATTAGTGGAACAGGGGTTAGCCTGGAGAAAGGACATAGGAGATGACATTCTCTTTGTCACGGACAACAATCCTACTGCGTATATGCTCCTTAACATTACAGAATCCGGAACAAAGGTGAACGGGGCAGTGGTTTTGATTGGAGAACGCTGGGTTGACCTGAGTCCGTTCCTGGAACTTGGAGAAGAATTGGTTAGAATGGGAACCGGCGCAGAGGAAACCGGGGCAGAGACGAAATCGGTCCTTGATCTGATCGGCAGCCTTACGCTTGAGCAGTTCGGAACCCTGATCGATCTGGCGGGAGCGATCAGAGACGTAATCTATACGGACGAGGATGAAGAACAGAGCGCCGAAGAGAGCAACCTTGCCGGTGACATTCTGGAGCTTGCAGCGGCACTCCTTGAGTACAGGAGTGCAGATGAAGAAACGAAGAAAGAAGGGCTGCTGTTTCCGACCAGGACGCAGGAGCTTCCGACGGAAGGGCTTGAGAAGGTTAAGCTGGTGAAGAATGGAGATTAATATGAAATCATTGGAAGATCTGATCATGCATGCATAAAAGAATCGTAGTGATAAAAACCGACGGACTGAAGTCCGCCGGTTTTTTTAAACCTGTTCACAGTGACAGGCACCCTAAGAATTTTGCTTAGCCCCTACGAGAATGCGCATCTTGTGCACATCGGTTTTAAAGAAGTCTTTTGCGGAGCACCCTGCGCGTCCCGAAGAAGCGCAGGCACAGGCGCATGCGCAGGAGGAAGCGCAGGCACAGGCGCATGAAGAAGCGCAGGATGACCCTCCGGATGAGCGGTGTGAGGATGATCCGCCTGATGAATGAGGCCGACGGACCGGCACGTTTACGACATTGACGTGGATATAGGTGTTGCCGGAACTGCCATAGCGGAATGTGCCGTTCTTTGAATACTTTTCGGGTTCTTCGATCTCGCTCTCTTTGAGCACTTCCCTGCTCTTGATCATACTGCGTCCGCAGTACGGGCATTTGTCCTTTCCGTCTTCACGGACGGCGCCGCAACTGGGACAGTTCGGGTAGTATTCGATTTTTGTTCTTGTTATCTTTTTCTTTGTTGCCTTGCCTGAGCCGAAACCGAAGCCGTTGAATATCCATATGATGAATTTTCCGATCAGGAAGAATGGGGCGAACAGTACCCCCAGGCCCAGAATGCCGCAGATGACATCGTAGATGTCGATCGAATCGCCGGAGCTTTGGCTGTTCTGGCTGCTCTCCCCGGATGATTGATGGTCTGACACAAATCCGAAGGCGTCGTTTGGGTAGGTGACGGACATTGTATACCGGCCACCCGGTGAAAGAGACGTGTGGAAGACAAGGTATCCGTCTTCCTGCTGGCAGTCAGGCTGCCAGGCGCTGGATTGATCTTCTCTCCAGCGTATCGTCAGGCTGTCGACATCCATTCCGTCGAACCATGCGGGAGTGAATGTATACACTGTTTCACCTTCTGTCCATTTGTCGATCTGGTACATATGATCCTGGGTCATGGAGAAATCAAGGCTGACCGTTTCACCTTCTGAGTAGGCGCGGTCAAGATAGATGGCAAGCTTGTTTCCCTTATCCTCTATGTGGTCTATGGTATCGGACAATGGCTTCAGATTATCATGGTATTTGTTGGGCACTCCGAGGTCTATCCATTCCAGCATGCCGATGGAATCGTCGAGCACTTTCCAGTCGATGTGGTAAACCATATCAAGTGATGCGTCATCATTGACATCAACGGTAATAGAATAATCAATGATCTCATCTGTCGCCTTTGCGGCCGCAGATATTGCCGGCACAGCCAGGCTGAGCAGTATTGCCGCGGCGAACAGGATGGATCGGACATGTTTTCTCATTCTTTCATTCATCAGCAATACCTCCTCAGGGGGCATGTGCCTGTCATCTCAGCCGCGAAATCCCTTTGTCTTACACATCTTTCCGACTCCCAGACAAAACTCCAGTCATCTTTCAGCATGTTTCCGAGTGGTTCGTCAGAAAGAGCGCTCTGGCACGGGACGATATTGCCGCCCGGCGTGAGGGCCATATTGGAAAGGCAGGCTCCGCACGTAGGTGACGGGATGTTCAGCTCGTCAAAGACTTCCTGTCCGATCCAGCCCGGTGATGTAAATGCAATCTCCATGCCGTTATCATGGCAGTAGGCTACCGCTTCGCGCAGGATGCTCTCAAGCTCTTCTCCCGTCAGCTGCAGGCGTTCCGAATCCTTTTCCGCCGCGTTTCCTGTTGTGATCAGGCCGGAACAGGTCACGTAGATCACTCCCTTCTCATGCAGGAATTCGAGGGTTTTTACATAGTCCCTGTTCAGCGTGCAAAGTGGCGTATTGATGCTGACACTGAGTCCGGCTTCTAAAGCGTTCTCTATACCGCTTACCGTGTTGCTGTACTGTTCTGCCCCCACAAGCGTGTTATGCGTCTCCTGATCTGTTGAATAGAAAGTGATCTGGACGCTGTCAAGTTCGGCTTCGCGCAGCTGCCGGCAATAGTCTTTCGTCAGTCTGGTACCGTTTGTGTTCAGGCGGGAAATAAACCAGCGCGCGTATCTGATCAGTTCGAAGAGATCGTCCCGCATCGTAGGCTCTCCACCCGTGAATGTCACCTGTGGAATACCTGCTTCCCGGCATTTGTCCAGGATCAGCTTCCAGTCTTTCGTCGGAAGCTCTTCCTCATCCGACAGTTTCTGTCCGGCGGCATAGCAATGTATACATTTCTGGTTGCAGTGCCATTTTCCGTTTTTTGTCATGGCGCTTACCATCAGATCCATCCGGTGCGGCGCGCTCATGTATTCGGCATAATCCCCGATGGCCATATAGTGTACATCGGTCGTCACCTCTTCCCGGTATGCGATTTGCCGCAGCGTCTGATAGATAGTCCGTATGTCCCTCCTGATCCGTTTTCCGGACAGGACCGGCACGATCTGCCTGACATTCCCGGCAGTCTGATCCAGGATATGTTGTATATCCGTTTCATCGATCTGCCTGCCGTCATATTTGTTCGTCTCGCGGATCATCTCCGCCAGCATGATCGCCCAAATAAAGTTTACCGGCACGATATCTGTGCCGTTGATAATCGCGACACTCGGGTTAAATGCGCCTTCTTCGGGCTTTGGCGGGATCAGATGAATACGGATGGCCCCCGGTCCGTTGGGATTCAGGGTAGTGTGGAGGACTTCGTTGAATGACGATGCCATGTATGCGTTAATCTGTTTGACTGTTTTTGTTTTTCTGAAAATCTTTGGTACAGGGATCATAAGCGTTCCTCCTTTCTCCCATCATATAGACAGAATTGTCAGCAGGGGGAACTGTATCGCGTATCACTCTTTCCCCGGACGGGTAAATTTCTATTCCGTTCACAGTGACAGGCCCCCTCAGTTCTATAACTCTCCTGCCAGGATGGCATCAATCACGATCTGTCCCACATCAAACAGGTTTTCCATACCTGGCTCGAAGATATCCACCGTTTCACTGTTCTCTTCTGATACCTGACTGGCGTAATCAGAACCATCAAGCCATAGCTGTTCCGGACTTTCACTCTTGAGAAAAGTGTCCAGGTTCACAACGACTCGTAAGGAAATAACCTGGTTTAGCAGATCAAAGCATTCTGCTGTATTCATCACAGCTATCTCTTCCATCTCAGTAACGGCGTAACTGTCAGGGCAGTCATAGTATTCTGCTGCAGCAACAGCATTCGTATGATCCTCCGCGCCTTTCCAGTAACTGTCAGCAGATACGGCTGTTCCCATTAATACCTGAGGCGCTCTGTTTGCCCATTCCTCATCCGGGAAGTTTTCTTCAATTACCCGTTTTGTTTTTTCTGTTGTTCGCAGCGGACAGTCTTTTATCAGCTGATAGGCTTTTTCATAAAGCTCTGGATTCAGTTGTTT
>ONVT01000096.1 GCA_900321365.1 uncultured Eubacteriales bacterium
ATATCCGCACAGCCGCTGTTCAGGATCACCGTGCCGTCGGTCTCCATCTTCGCAATCGCCTCAGAGTGATCCAGCCCGGGAAGGCCGGATCCCTGCATGATCATGGCAAAGCCCTTGCCGATCTTCACATCAGGATCATCACTCGTTTCCTTCACGCCCCAGCGAATCATGTCACAGCCCTTCAGGATCGCGTCCCTCAGGCCGCAGGAACCGACCGGGACGACATTTCCTTCACGCCCCTCTCCAAGGCCCTTCAGGATGTCGAGGCGGTAGCCGGTATCCACATGGTTCTTCAGCACCATCTCCTTATAGTCACAGCCGAGCTTTTCCGCCAGCTCTGCCAGCACCATCATGATGCCGAATGTGCCCTTGGGCGTCCCGTATCCCTGATATGCTCCCGCGGGAGGGGTATTCGTGTAGTACACCTTCAGGTCATAGGCCATGTTATCGCACTTGAACAGCGGAAGCGTCTTCGAGCAGCTGTTCATCGGAACCGTCAGGCAGTGGTTTCCGTAAGGACCGGTATTCGCGCGGACCTCCATGAAGATTCCGGTGATGGTGCCGTCCTTTTTCCCGCCCATCTTCACGCGTGCGCGCATCGGATGGCGCGTCGAATTGGCGATGAACTCCTCTTCCCGGGTGTTGCGGCAGTACACAGGACGGCCGGTCACAAAGGAAGCATACGCGGTCACGTCTTCGATCAGGATATCCTGCTTGGAACCGTAACCGCCCCCGACCCTGGTCTTTACCACATGGATCCGGTTTTCCGGAAGTCCGGTCACCCAGCCTACGATTCTGCGGACATGGAACGGAACCTGGGTAGAGGCGTATACGGTCAGCCTTCCGCCGTCCATCCGGGCAAAGCATACATGCGGTTCGAGCGGAGCCTGCTGTACCTGGCTGGTCTGGTAGGTCCTCTCAACCACCGCGTCCGCCTCTGCGAAGGCCTTTTCGATATCTCCTATGCCGCCTTTGTTCGACGCCGCGACATTGTGATGGATGTCGGCGCCGAGCGGAAACTGGTAGATCACCTTTCCGTCTCTCCAGTCACCGGCGTCAGCATTGTAGGCATCCAGATCCGCAGGCGCGCCCGCGCGATACTCGACGATCCCGTTGTGGACACGCGGTGCGCCCTCTTCCATCGCTTCCTCCACAGTGAAGACAGGCTTCAGAAGATCATACTCCACCCGGATCAGGTCTCTCGCCTTCTCTCCTGCCTCCTTTGTCTCCGCGACGATTCCGGCAACACGGTCGCCGACATGGCGTACCTTCCAGTTGAACAGTCTCCTGTCATGGGGAGACGGCTCCGGATTGCCCTGGCCCGCCTGCATGTAGAATGTATCCGGGCAGTTTGCCGCCGTAATGATCTTCACGACCCCGGGAACCTTCTCCGCTTCAGTAGTGTCAATGGAGCGGATGTAGGCATGCGCGTGCGGGGAGCGGAGTATGACAAGGAAACAGGCGTCCGATGGCACATAGTCCTCTACAAACACCTTCTCTCCGCGTACAAGCTGCGGCCCGTCCACCTTCCCTGCAGGTTTCCCGATGATGCGCAGGTGCGGCCGGAAGGATGGCGCGGTTTCTGTCAGATAGGCGCCGTTTTCGATATATTCTTTTGCGAGCTTTACTGCCAGGTAATAGTGTTCATATCCCGCGTCACGAATGTAGATACCGGACATCGCGTCTTTGATCTGATCTCTCGACGGCGAGGGGAATCGAACCAGAAGCCACGTCAGCATCAGCGCCGCGGCAGGGGCGTTGTACGCGCTCTGGACAAGCCCTGCGTCGATCATCGCCTGCTGCACTACGGTCAGGCAGTCGGGGTCCGTCTTCTGGTTGAGCATCAGCGCTTCTGCAAGTGCTTTCTTCTGGTCGGCGCTGACATTCTCTTCTTTAAAAAATGACCGGGAAACATCCGTTCCACTTCCGGCAAGGACTGCAATGTTCTTCAGACCGTCCGGCGTCACGATCCATGTCCCGTCTGCAAGAACGGCGGGAATAAGTCCGGAGTAGACCGGAACGCCATCCATCAGAACGGTATCGCTCCCGCAGAACTCTTCATAGTCATCCGAGTCGCGCACAGCCGCGAAACCGTGTTCATACAGAATTTCACGAAGCGGCTTAGACGCACTGACGTCATAGGACCTTTCGATATGGTTGACCCACAGTCTGATCTTCATGACTCATTCCCTCCTTCCCCGCTCAGCTTCTCATAAAGGGTATCCAGGGTGGTTCCTGTCAGATATCTCTTGTACTCTACCGACCCGAACATATCATCCTTCACATCAGCCTTCTTCCACGAGACGGCCCAGTTTGTGATATCCGGAAGGAAGATGCCGCATCCTTTGATCGCAAGGCCGATCCGATAGGCATCCTTCTCTCTTCCCATTGCGATGGTGAGGTACGCATGGCTCTCCACCGTATTTGCCCAGCGTTTTGAGAGGACACGCACAGAAGACTCCCCGCTCTCCGGCTTCACGATAACAGCCGTGATCAGGGCATCTTTGTAGTTTTCCCTCTCCTCGGCGTACCTGTCAATTCCGATTACGGAGGATTCGCCTTTCTCCTCGAGACAGATCTGCGCTCCGCAGGCAATCAGCGTCGGGATCAGGTAAGAATCACTTCTCCAGGAGGCGACATTTCCTCCGACAGTCGCGCTGTTCCTTTTCTGCAGAGAACCGCAGAATCGGAGTGCTTTCCTGAGGTATCCTGGAACATCCGGATGAGAAAGCGCCTGCGAGAAGGTTACAAGCGCACCGATCCGGATCTGGGAGTCATTATTTGTAATTTCCCGGATTCCGGGGACATCGGGAACCAGTATCCATTTCTCACCTGTGATACCGGAATCCTTATAGCCGATTCCGGTTCCTCCCGCAAAGAAAGCGGAATACTCATTCTTTAACGCCAGGGCTTCCTGAAGACCGGAAGCCATGATCAGTTCACCCTCCATATGATATTTGGCTCCTTTCATAAACATGTTCTGAACCGTTCCGAAACCAGTCTGCAAACCGGAATGATTTCCTGATCAGACGTATTCATCGGAATTCAGAATAAAACGCAGGATCTTCTCTCCTCAGTGTATCATTTTTCCGGTCTTTTTTGGAAAAAACTTTTTTAAACATCTTATTATAAAACGCAATCAGTAGGATAGGGCCTGGCGACGCTCCTGCTTATGGTGCTTCGCGATGGCGGCCCCACAGGCACTCTCTGGCGGGCGGCAGGCCTTTGAAAAGAAGAAAAGGCGCTGCCCTCTCAGGGCAGCGCCGGGATAGACTTTGTTATCTTATCTGCCAGCAACTTTGTCGAAGACATCCGTGACTTCTTTCTCCGGAGGTGATGTGATCAGGGATACGATCACGATGGCGACAGCTGAGAGCAGGAACGCCGGGAGGAGCTCATAGATGTCGAGGATTCCGCCCATCGGACGGACGACGAACTTCCAGATGAAGATCATGGCTCCGCCGACGATCATTCCCGCAAGGGCTCCCTGACGATTCGTCCTTCTCCAGAAGAGGGAGAAGAGAACCAGCGGACCGAACGCCGCACCGAAGCCTGCCCACGCGAAGGACACGATCCGGAAGACGGAGCTTTCCGGATTCCATGCGAGGAATACGGCGATTACCGCAATCACCAGGAGGGAGACACGGGCGATCCTCATCCTCTTCTTCTCACTGAGCTGTACGCCGAAGAAGGTGACAAAGATGTCCTGTGATACCGAGCTGGACGCGGCAAGGAGCTGGGAGTCCGCCGTGGACATCGTGGAGGCCATGATGCCAGACAGGATAAGGCCGGCGATCAGCGCGGGGATAAACCCATATGTGCTCAACAGGTGGGCGATCTTGATGATGATGGTCTCGGAGGTTCCGGATGTTGTCAGTTCCGGGATTACTCCTGCCTTTGTCATTCCAAGTCCGATCAGGCCGATCAGGATTGCTACGCCCATCGCAATCACGACCCAGATACTTGCGATCCGGCGGGAGAGCTTCAGCTTATTCTCATCCTCGATCGCCATGAACCTGAGAAGGATGTGTGGCATGCCGAAATATCCAAGGCCCCATGCGAGCGTGGAAACGATGGTGAGGAATCCATAGGGGCTCGTAGAACCGGGTGCAAAGAAATTCGCCTCATCCGGGATATGGCTCATCGACACAGACAGCTGCCCGGCCAGAGACTTCGCGTTGTCTATGACGGCGTTCCATCCTCCTGCCTGGCTGACGCCGAAGAAAAGAACGACAATCAGCGCGATTGTCATGATGACGCTCTGGACCAGATCCGTAAAGCTGGCAGCGAGGAATCCGCCTGACATCGTGTAGCCGATGATGACAATTGCTCCGACGATCATCGCCAGGTGATAATTCACGTTAAACAGCGAAGAGAACAGCTTTCCGATCGCGGAGAAGCCGGATGCGGTATAGGGAATGAAGAAGATCACGATGATGAGCGCCGAGATAAGCGTAAGCACCTTCTTCTTATCTCCGAAACGATTGGAGAAAAACTGCGGGATTGTGATGGCGTTGCCCGCGGCGACAGAATACCGGCGCAGCCTCTTCGCGACGATCAGCCAGTTGATGTAGGTTCCGACCGCAAGACCGACCGCGGTCCAGACCGGCTCTGCGATACCGGACAGATACGCAAGTCCGGGAAGTCCCATGAGAAGCCAGCTGCTCATGTCAGAGGCTTCGGCACTCATGGCGGTGACAAAAGGACCGAGCTTCCTGCCGCCGAGATAGAAATCACCGACGGTTTCATTCTTCCTGGAAGCGATGAACCCGATGGACAGCATGCCCAGAAGATAGGCAACCATGGCAACCACTATGCCAAATAACGAAACACCTGAAAGATCCATACTCTGTTACTCCTAACTTGTTTAATGCTGTGTGGCGCTAAAGCGCTAAAGTGAAATCGTGATGATTATATCACCTTCATCAGGATTCCACAAGGACGGAGAACCCGGACAAGCCTCTGTCCGGGTTCTTTCTTAATATCCGTCGGAGTGGTGAGATTCGAACTCACGGCTTCTTGACCCCCAGTCAAGCGCCCTGACCATGCTGGGCCACACCCCGATGAATCCAG
>ONVT01000030.1 GCA_900321365.1 uncultured Eubacteriales bacterium
GAGCCAGGCACTCGCGCAGGCAGGATCCCGGCAGGCATCTGTGAAGACGCAGGGCACCGGTGATGAAACGAAGCGCTATGAGGCTGTCCCGCCGGTTCATCCGCAGGAGGTTCCGAAGGATGTGACGAAGGATTTGTCCCGCGTCAATAAGGCTGAGGCGAAGGCCATGAAGAAGGCGGCCGCCGCCGAGACGAAGAGGGAGATGGACGAGAAGAGGGCAGAGCGCGCCAGAGCTGAGGAGGCAAAGCGCCAGGCAAAGGAGGCGCAGCGCCTCGAGAAGGAGCAGGAGGCCGCCCGCAGGGCGCAGGAAAATGCGCTCCAGGAAGCTGAGCGCAGAGAGGCAGAAGAAAAGCAGGTCAGCGCGAATCCGGATGCTGAAAAGGGAAAGAACGTAGAGATCAATATGGTGGATCTCTGATGCCTGCGCCATTTTCAGGATCTGTCAACATATCAAGGAGACCAGGATATAGTTATGGAACAGACAAGCCCATATACAGCGGCCGCAAGGAGCGCCGTACTGTGTGCGCAGCAGGCCGCGAAGGAATCGGGAAGCCCCGTGATCGGGACAGAACATCTGCTGCTGGGCCTTGCCATGGAGACGGAAGGCACGGCCGGAGTCGTGCTGCGCGATTTCGGGGTGGACGGGCAGACTCTCAGGACGCTGATCAGTGAGTTGATCGGACCGGAGAGTGAATTTGTCCGACACGCAAAGGGCGACGAGGTGCCCGTTCCGAAAAAGAGACGCAGGAAGAAGGCTGCTGCCGCTGATATGGCAGCTTTGGACAGGAAGGCGGGAGAGCATTTTGTCCTGCCGAAAAACCTGACCCCGCGCGCGGACTTCGCGCTTAAGATCGCTGCGGAACAGGCCGGCTATTTCTTCTCGAAGGATGTCGGGACGGAGCATATCCTGCTGGCGCTGATGCGTGATACCGACTGCAACGCCGCAAAACTCCTGCATACCAGGAGCGTGGATTTCCAGAAAATGTACACGAAGATCCTGGACATCATCGGCGTCTCGGATGAGCAGCTGCAGGAGTATCTGCAGCTGGCCATGCAGCCGGCGGCCGGATCGTACCAGAGCGACACCCCGACCCTGGACCAGTTTTCCAGGGATATGACGGATGAGGTGCGCGACGGGAAGCTGGATCCGATCATCGGGCGGCAGGCAGAGACGGACCGGATCTGCCAGATTCTCTGCCGAAGGACGAAGAACAACCCCTGCCTGATCGGCGAGCCGGGCGTCGGGAAGACCGCCATCGTGGAGGGGCTGGCACAGAAGATCGTGAAGGGAAATGTTCCGGAGCCGCTCAGGGACAAACGGGTCGTCGCTCTGGATATGGCCGCGATGGTTGCGGGTTCCAGGTTCCGCGGCGATTTTGAAGAGCGGATCAAGAACGTCCTCAGTGAGGCCGCGTCCGCGGTCAACGTCCTTCTGTTCATCGATGAGCTGCACACGATCATCGGCGCAGGGGGTTCCGAGGGCTCACTGGACGCGGCCAATATCATGAAGCCCATGCTCTCGCGGGGACAGATCCAGGTGATCGGAGCCACGACGGTGGATGAGTATCGCAAACATGTGGAGAAGGACGCCGCGCTGGCGAGGCGTTTCCAGCCGATTCTGGTGGAGGAGCCGGATGAGAAGGAGAGCGTCCAGATCCTGGAGGGCCTGCGGGACGCCTATGAAAAGCACCATGGCGTGAAGATCACCCAGGAGGCCATGGGGGCGGCCGTCAGCCTGTCGGCGCGCTATATTTCCGACCGTTTCCTGCCGGACAAGGCCATCGACCTGTTGGATGAAGCCTGCTCCAGACGGCAGCTTGGCTATTACCATGGAAACAAAAATCTGGAGAAGATCTCCGATGAGATCCGGGATCTGACGGAGAATCTCGAAGAGGCGCTGTCCGGAGGAAGGTTTGAGGACGCGCACGGGATCCATGAGAAGATCAATGAGCTTTCCGCCAGGCTTGACAGGCAGAAGGCCAGGGAAAAGAAGAAGGCACAGGAAGAGGGCGTGATAGTCACGGCCGAGGATATCGCCAGGACCGTTTCCGACTGGACGAAGATCCCGGTCCAGAAGCTGACGATGGATGAGGGGAAGAAGCTCATCCGGCTCGAGAAGACGCTCCATGAGCGGATCATCGGACAGGAGGAGGCGGTCGGAGCGGTTGCCAGGGCGATCCGCAGGGGACGCGCCGGGCTGAAGGATCCCGCGAGGCCGATCGGGTCATTTCTCTTCCTGGGACCGACCGGAGTCGGAAAGACAGAGCTGTCGAAGGCTCTTGCCGATACCGTGTTCGGCTCCCAGGAAGCCATGATCCGGGTTGACATGTCCGAATACATGGAGAAGTTCAGCGTTTCCAGGCTGGTGGGCTCTCCCCCCGGCTATGTGGGCTACGATGAGGGCGGCCAGCTTTCCGAACAGGTGCGCAGGCATCCGTACAGCGTAATCCTGTTCGATGAGATCGAGAAGGCCCATCCGGACATTTTCAATATCCTGCTGCAGGTGCTCGACGAGGGGCATATCACGGACTCTCACGGAAGGAAGGTGGATTTCAAGAATACGATTCTCATCATGACGTCAAATGCCGGTGCGCAGTCCATTCTGAGCCCGAAGAGGCTCGGGTTCGGAGAGCGGGACGCGAAGGCGGACTATGAGGCGATGAAGGGCTCGGTCATGGAGGAAGTAAAGCGCATTTTCCGGCCGGAATTCCTCAACCGGATCGATGAGACGATCGTGTTCCACTCCCTGTCGCGGGTGGAGATCAGAAAGATTGTGACGTTGCTGTTGAAGGACCTGAAGAAAAGAGCGGCAGATCAGATGGGCATCACCCTCAAAGTGAGCCCCGCGGTCCGCGACCATATCGCCGAGGCCGGGTTTGACGAAAAGTTCGGGGCGAGGCCGCTTCGGCGTGCAATTCAGAAACAGCTTGAAGATGCGCTTGCAGAGAATCTCTTATCTGGTACTATTAAATCAGGGCAGACCGTAGTCTGCGCGATGAAGTCTGGTAACATTGTATTCTATTCGGAGGAGTAAGAAGATGTCAGTGGTAAAGGACCTGATCACGGAAAATGAGAACGGCGCGATCAGTTTCGGCGATTATGAGCTGGAACAGAAGGCGAAGAAGAGTGACTTTGAGGTGAGGGGCGACCGCTATAAGGTGAAGACCTTCCGGGAATCCACCCGCCTGGAGCGCAATGACGCGCTGGTCTATGAGTCGGAGCCGGGAACTGCGGTGCATGACTTTGTGTGGAACGAAGAGGGGGTGTCATTTACCGTGGAGTGCCCGGAAGACTGCCAGGTCGTGCTGGGTCTGACCGACGAGGCGACCTACCGCGTGATCGTGAACGGGAAGGACACCGGCATGATGGACACCGGAAGAGGAGGCAAGCTTGTCCTGTCCATCGAGACGGGCGGACAGGGAAGCGCGAAGGTGGATGTGATACGGGCCTGATGCGTCACATTCACATCTTGTACGAGCTGCTGCTTTGTAAGTCAGGAACTGTACATATATATAACTTGTACAGATTGTTTGGATTTTGACCAGGGGTGCGGGCATCCCTGGTTGTTGTTCCATATGGGACTTGTTCCTGACGAGCAGTTTCAGAATATCTTTTATAGCGCTTCGGCCTGTTGTGACATATCTCAGCTGCGCAAGTCGATGTAAGACACTGGATTCGATTTTGTGATTTTCAGAGGATCAGTATGGCAAGAACAAGAGCAACTACATTTTTCTGTCAGAACTGCGGGTATGAATCTGCGAAATGGATGGGGCAGTGTCCTGCCTGCCATGAGTGGAATACGTTTGTGGAGGAACCCGTTCCCGCCGCGAAGGCCGGAGGCAAGAGCGGCGGGAAGCCCACTTCGGGCGTGGTGCAGTGGGAAAGCCTCGGGATTGCAAAAAAGGGCGAGGCAGGAGGCGGATCCGGAAGTGGGATGCCGGCAGGCTCCCGCGCCAGGGCGCTTCCCCTGAAGGATATCGAAGCCGCCGATTCGGACCGCATGTCGACCGGCATCCTGGAACTCGACCGTGTTCTGGGCGGCGGCCTGGTACAGGGTTCGCTCATCCTGGTCGGCGGAGACCCGGGGATCGGTAAATCAACCCTGCTGCTGCAGGTGTGCAGGAAGCTGACGGCGCTGCCCGAGCCTGTCCGGGTTCTCTACGTCTCGGGAGAGGAGTCCCCTCAGCAGATCAAGCTGCGGGCGAACCGGATGGGCGCATTTGGAGAGTCCCTGTTTCTTCTGTGCGAGACGAATCTGGCTGACGTGCAGGAAGCCATCGTACGGCTTCAGCCGCAGGTCGTCATCATTGACTCCATCCAGACAATGTACAATGAGAACGTTGCCTCCGCGCCGGGCTCTGTCTCACAGGTACGCGAGACGACGGGAGTCCTTCTCCAGCTGGCCAAGGGACTGGGCGTCACGATCCTGATCGTCGGGCATGTCACGAAGGAAGGCTCGGTTGCGGGGCCAAGAGTGCTGGAGCACATGGTCGACACCGTCCTCTACTTTGAGGGAGACCGGCACGCGAGTTACCGTATCCTTCACGGAGTCAAGAACCGGTTTGGCTCCACGGATGAGATCGGCGTGTTCGAGATGAAAGAGGATGGCCTGCGCGAGGTTTCCAATCCTTCGGAATTCATGCTGGAGGGAAGGCCAGAGGGCGCCTCCGGTTCCGTGGTAGCCTGCTCTATGGAGGGCACAAGGCCGATTCTGATTGAGGTGCAGGCGCTTACCGCCCGGAGCAGCCTTGCCTATCCACGCCGCACCACGGAGGGCGCGGACAACAACCGTGTCAACCTGCTTCTGGCAGTCCTGGAACGAAGGCTCGGCCTGAGGCTGTCCGATATGGATGTCTATGTCAACATCGCAGGCGGCGTGAGGCTCAGGGAGCCGGCAGTGGACCTCGGGATCGTTGCCGCGGTCATTTCCTCCTTTAAAGATCTGGTGGTCGATGAGAAGACTCTGGTATTCGGCGAGGTTGGCCTGTCCGGCGAGATCCGCTCCGTTCCGCAGGCTCCGCTGCGGGTGAAGGAAGCCCGGAAGCTGGGATTTACCACGGTGATTCTGCCCCAGGCATGCCTGCGCCAGGTTGGCAGGGCCGAGGGCGTGAAGCTGGTCGGCGTGCGCAGTGTGCGGGATCTGGTCAGCGTTCTGAGCTGACATAGAGAAAACAAGATTCGACCAGCCTGTAATGTTTACGCCAGAGTGTCCAGGCAGATTTGGCAGACTGCAGAATAACATTGACAGAGAAGACTGAGTTGTGATATAAGAATAGAGTCGTTCGAGAGAACAGACACAGGGGATTGGTCAAATGGTATGATAGGGGTCTCCAAAACCTTTGGTGGGAGTTCGATTCTCTCATCCCCTGCTTTTTGCGCCCTGCAGCTAAGTGAGATACTTGGCTTGCAGGGCTTTACTTTGCAATTTGTGTCCTACAGTCCGATTTGTATCAACTGTAACAGATTGTAACAGAGCGGTTTTGCGATGAGAGACACCTCAGCAATGAATTAAAAGTGAAAAAAAGCTGTTAGAAATTGATTGCCTTGGAAATAATCTTTTTCCTTTCATCTTCAGAATTCCGGTTGAAATAGTAGATGTTCCGGGTCGTCGCGATGTCGGTATGCCCCATCTGTGACATGATCAGCTTTTCATCAACCTGATTGCTCAGGAGAACGCTTGCATAAGTCTTGCGGATCTTGTGCGTGCTGCGTTCCGGAATACCGACCTTCTTGCAGGATCTGTGTAGCCAGTGATTGAAGCGTGTCCCACGGATCCGGCGGCCATTCTTGTCCATGAACAGATACTCTCCAAAGGGATTGAGTGCGCGGATCGCTTTCAGGGTCTTTTCTGCTCCTTCCGGAAGGATGATCGTTCGTTCGCCGGCATCGGTCTTTGCATGATCAACAACGTCACAGATCTTTTTTCCGGTTTCCGGATCAAGAAAGTATTCTTCTGTGGCAGTGATCCTGATGGTACCGTTCTTAACACTCTCACGTTTCAGAGCAGCAAGTTCACCAACCCGCATTCCAGTCTGGAACATCAGAATCAATCCAAGTCCTCTAATATCCTGCTCATCCCAGAAATAGTCGATCAGTACCTGAGCTTCGGAGTCACTGAACACCTCTGTCTCATCATCCGGTTTCGGCTTACGGACAAACAACCTGTCACTCAGTACAAGATCAAAAAAGAATGTGCCTGCGGAAAAGTCGGTATAGCCTTCTTCCTTGGCATACAACAGCGCGCCCTTCAGAAGAATCTGCATTTGCTTGTAAGCCTTTTTGGTCAGGCCCATATCTACTATTGCGTCCTTGATGAACCTTCTCAGGTCACTGTCTGTGATACTGGTGATGGGTAGCCTGTTAAAATCATCATTTCGGTCAATAAAGAAACGCCTATGATCCGTGATGTATTTGGCATAACTGGCCGGAGTGATCTCTTTGTGCCGGAACTTTTCATCGAGCCATTCCTTGCAAATCATAGGAAACGTGATTGCCTGGTCAGCCTCCAACTTCCGATAATGCTCTATAAGCCTGTTCTGGAGCTGCTCAATAGAGGGACATGCGATAGTTTTGCGTTTTCCGGAACTGTCGTATATGTTTGTAACC
>ONVT01000056.1 GCA_900321365.1 uncultured Eubacteriales bacterium
CCGGCGGGGTATTCTCTCAATTCCCCTGATCCTCCCCGCCTGTACACGACTCTGGCAGCTTCTGTCAGCGGGGATTTCTGGCTAAACATACCACTCTCCCCGCCTGATCAGATCTGACTCTGTACCGGGGTTCACATCGAATAGCACGGCACTGTGCCGGGACGGATCAGCCGGGATAACAGGGCACGGTCAGGTACGCCTGCGTCCCATCTTTCCTCTCTCTCATCGCGCTGAAAACCGCCTGCGCCCTGTCCCTGTCCTCAAAGATCCCGAAAACCGACGGGCCGCTCCCGCTCATCATGGCCGTGAGCGCGCCGCCCTCCAGCATCTCCTCCTTCAGCCTGGCGATCTGCGGATGCGCGGGAATCGTCACACTCTCGAGGACATTTCCGCAGAGGGAACTCATCGCCTTCAGGTCTCCACATCGAATCGCATCGATCTGAGCGTCAATCTGCGGATGCAGGGTCTGATCGTCCAGAACAAGGTGGGTGTAGACATACTTCGTGGAAACACGTACGTCCGGCTTCGCGATGACGATACTGCAGTCCGGAATCCGCGGCAGGCTCGTGAGCCTCTCGCCAATGCCCTCCGCCAGGGCAGTGCCGCCCAGAATGCAGTAGGGTACATCCGCGCCGATCTTCACGCCGCGCTCCCTCAGCTCTTCCTGGCTCAGTCCCAGGTCAAAGAGAAGATTCATGCCCTCCAGAACCGCTGCTGCGTCCGAGCTGCCTCCCGCGAGGCCTGCCGCAACCGGGATATGCTTCTCCAGTTCGATAAATGCCCCTTCTTTGATCCCGAACTCTTCCATCAGCATCTGCGCTGCCTGATACGCGTGATTCGCCCTGTCAGTCGGAAGAAATCTCAGGTTCGTCTTCACCCGTACGCCCGGCGACCTCGTCATGGACAACTTCACACGGTCATACAGATTGACTGTCTGCATGATCATCCGAAGATCATGATAACCGTCCGGCCTCTTCCCGACGACATCAAGCCCGAGGTTGATCTTTGCCATCGCTTTTCGGTGGATCTGTTTCATACTGTGATTATCTCCCTGTGTCGTGCTTGGTCAATAACGATTTATAAGCTATAGTCATTCGGCAGTTCACAGATCTCGGCGCGTCAGAAGCTCCTGATGCGGTCCCCTGACTCATCATTCTCCTTGATGATCCGGCGGATTTCCACCTGGTAGGAATAGCCGTTATCCACGTTGACTGTCACCACATCACCGACCTTGTGCCGCAGCAGGGCTTTCCCGATGGGGGACTCGATGGATATCTGCCCGTTTAACATATCGCCTCTCATCGATGTGACAATCCGCAGCGTCTCCTCCTGCTGCATGTCTCTGTCATATATCACGACAGTGTTGTTGATGCCGACTTCATCGTCCTTCGATTCATCTGAAATAATCACCGCGGTCTTCAATACCCGCTCCAGATAACGGATCCGGCTCTCATTTTCCCCCCGGAACTTCTTCGCAGCGTAGTACTCAAAGTTTTCACTCCTGTCGCCCTGCGCCGCCGCCTCCGCGATATCCTTCGCCGCCTGTTTCCGCACCACTACCTTGCGGTGTTCCAGCTCCGCTTCAATCTTCGCGACATCACCTTTTGTCAGTTTCTCTCTCATGTCGGTTCTCTTCTCACTCCGTTCTTTCCACAACACTTCTTGTACTTTTTCCCACTGCCGCAGGGGCAGGGGTCATTTGGATAGATCTTGATACTGTCCCGCTTAACAGGAGCGGGAACAATATCGTCATAGTCTTCATCCAGACGACTGGCAGGGACAAGCCGGACTTCGTCCGTCTGAGTGCTTTCACCCTTTTTCCTTCTGCTCCGGGCAGCGCCCCGGGATGAGAGTTCATCGCGGAATTCGATCAGATCATCTACCGGGCCTTTGTGGTTCTTAATCAGGCCGTCCACAATCTTTCTGGCTTTCCGGAGATTTCCGCAGTCCGCTTCCAGCATTGCCTGCAGAAACAGCAGTTCATCGGCATGACCGAGGCTGTCGATAATGTCATCGAAAGTGCTTCCATCCTTTTCTATGTTGCAATAGCTGGTGATAAGAAGGATACTGTTTGCTTCCTCCTGAGCCAGTTCAAAGAGATGTGTATCCGCTTTCATGTGATCCCTGATACCTTCATGAGGGAAGACGGACACAAATTCATGGAACGAGTCCGTTTCGGAATCCGCCTCTTTCACGGTCATTTCGATGTATTCATTCCGACTGTACCCCATGAGTGCCGGAAGCGGAGTTTCTGTGGCAATATTTATGGCCTGCTGCCACAGGAAAACATACTGGGAGACACGCTCAACAGGAATCTGCCTGCAGAACTCCATACATAGTTCACAGATGTTGCAGCCACTTAAAACCAGATGGAAACAGTCATCAATGGCCACGTAGGCAGTATCAGCCGAAATCCCTCTGTCCCTGGCGACATCCATGACAAATGCGCCGAATTGCTGCCAGGCATTGAGTGAGAACATTCTTTTCTCCCGCCACGCTCTGAAAAGCCTGTCAGAAAACGGCTTCCGGGTAAGGGTAGCCTTAATGTGAGCCTGCGCATAAAGGATCCGCTGAATGTCAAGCCCCGGAAGGGCCGCATAGGCAACATCCTTCTCCTTAAAGTGTCTGATGAATGTCGTGATTGTTTCCTGAAGGCGAAGATGCCAGTAAAGATAGCGCTCGAAATCAGCAGCCACCTCCCTTATGCCGGCAAACTTCTTCGCCATTTTCCTGAGCTCCTCAAATTCGATCATGCCGTACGCGTAGAGGATTGCGATCACGTTCTGGTCTTTCTCATGAAGAGCGCTGTAATAGTCTTCCAGGTCAGCTCCGTCTGAGCGGGCGAGAATGTCCTTTGCGTCAGAGGCGAAACAAAGCTCCGCCGTCCATCCGCTGCGTTTGCAGCTGACATGGCTTTCCATGAGGCCTATGGCTATGGCCACCTCGACAGAGTCTGTCGAGATCAGGCGGTAACGCTTATCCCTGAATCCTGCCATGGACAGGATGCATTCCAGCTGCTCGTGTGTAAACAGTTCCCGGAGGTACTCCGGATGCATATGGAGGGTGCCGGCAATCGCTGCGATACGGTCCGCCTTCACGCCCTTCTCCAGAGGAATGCGAAGATACCTGCTATAATCATGGATTGCCTTTTCCGAATGAGCTGCCAGGTTCTGTTCCACCGTATGAGCTCCGGTCGTAATGCGGACGGAACAGTTTCCGACAGAAAACTCGTTCCTGGGTTCCTTTTTCGGCATTTCAATGCCCGGGAGAACCATCTGTTCCGGCTCAGGCTCCTTCCGGATTATGCGCTGCAATTGCCCGAACGCATCCTCTGCGTTTTCCGCTGACCCGGGCGAAATGCCTGCCGACTGCACGGCCTCTCCCCAGTGGTCGGAAAAATCCAGCCAGTCTTTGATCATCTTCTCTTTTTTTGAAGGCTTCCGCTGATTTTTCACCGGCTCAGACGCATGCTCAAATTCATAGTCCGCCTTTGCATTCTTTATGATCTCACGCAGAAGCCGTTTTATTTCCTTTTCTTCTGCCGGTCCGGGTGAAGCGGATCCTTTTCCACGTGAGCGGCTGCCTTTGCTCTTTCTCACGGGATACTCCCGGAGAGACAGAAGCTTATTTGTCCTCTCCAGGTCAAAGGGACTGCGGGGTTCCATATAGTCTTCGCCGTATTCCTCTTTTGCCTCATCTGTCAGAAGGAACTCGGCTCCGTATACGCCGCCCACATCTTCGTTATAATTATCACCCTTCCACTTCAGGATCGTTGCACACCGTTTTGTGTAAGCCAGATCCACTTTTTCGAAAATGACCTTGTGCTGCCAGTTGTCACCAAAATCGTAGGTATAGCGGAACCAGCCTGTCCTCGTGATATCCTCATCGATGAGCCGGTTTTTTTCAAGAACACAGTCCCCGAAATCCATGTCTTCCTTCGACATCACGACCCGAAAGTCTGAACCGGGAAATGAAAAATCATGCAGATGCATGCCATCCCAGCCGAAAGCAGTCTGCAGAATATCGTGAAGGTCGCTGTAGAGAATTCTCTCCGGAACTGCAATCCTGCGCCAGACCGGCGGATGTGTTCCCTCTATCATAACTTTAACGATATATGCTGCCATATCCGTAACCCTTCCCAGTTTGTTTTCTCTTCACTCGCTGCAAGTCACACTTCCGCCAGTCCTGCGGCTGTGGGACTTGTCACCCTCTCTCAATTCTATCAGGGATAGATGGTATTGAAAAGGTTGTTCACAGCGCTGTTTCAAATTATACTGTTGTTGAATTACAAGTCATGCGCTTCCATCTCAAGTTCCTGATCAGAATAAAATAACAGGAGTAAATAATACTTTATGAGGCTTCGCAATATTCCCACCGCCAGGCAGGAACTGGCAGAAAGTCCATACGTCATTGATGAGACGGATATATCCCGGCTGCGCGGCAGATGGTCGGAACAGTTTTCCAGCCGCCGCACGGAATCTGAGGCCTCCGGCCGCCGTCCTCTCCACATCGAGATCGGTATGGGGAAAGGACAGTTTCTGCTTGAGCTGGCACACCGTAACCCGAACATCAATTATGTCGGGATCGAGCGCTATTCTTCTGTCCTTGTCCATCCTGTCCGGAAGCTGGAGGCGCTTACGCATGA
>ONVT01000158.1 GCA_900321365.1 uncultured Eubacteriales bacterium
AACAGGGATGGCTGTCTGAGAAAAATGTGCGCAGACATTTCGCTGAGAGGAGAAAAGAGGTAAGAAGACTATGAAGAGAAACGGTATACTGAACAGTAAGATTTCAAAAGTACTGTCGGATATGGGACATACCGATCGGATCTGTATCGGAGACTGCGGACTGCCGATCCCGAAGGGGCCGGAGAAAATTGATCTTGCTCTGCGGCTTGGGCAGCCTTCTTTCATGGAAGTCCTCCGGGAAGTTAAGAAAGATATGAAGATCGAGAAGATTATCCTCGCGGAGGAGATGAAGGAGAAGAATCCGGAACAGCTGAAAGAGGTGCTCACGTTCTTCCTGGAATCCGAAGACGATGATGCGCCGGAGACAGTGTTTGTAAGCCACGAGGAGCTGAAGAAGCTGAGCGCGGACTGCAGGGCGGTGATCCGTACCGGCGAGACCACGCCATATTCCAACATCATCCTCCAGTCGGCCTGCCTGTTCTGATCTACTGTTTGTATATTTCGCTTCTGTGTCCGACAGTCAGAGCAAGAATGACCAGCCTGTCATCTTCTATGGAACAAATAAGGCGGTAGTCTCCTATACGATATCTCCACTGGCCGCTGCGATTGGCGGTCAGTCCTTTTCCATGTGCTCGGGGATTCTCGCAGTCTACAAGATTCTTGTCAATCCATGCCCGGAGGATTTTCTGCGTATACTTATCTAATTTACGGAACTCTCTTTTAAAGCGATCAGAGAGTTCCACTTTATACGTCTTCATCCAGTTCTCTCCAAAACTCCTGAACCGGAGTGGACTTGCACCCGCCGTCAACATACTCCCTGTAAGCTGATTCTGCGACCGCAATATCATACTCGTCTTCTATCTTTTCAAATAATGCCCTCTTAAAGGCTTCTGACAGAGAATACGAGTGAATCTTAGCGTAGCTTTCAGCGAGCATACGCTCATCATCTGTTAATCTTATAGAAAATGCCATTGGATCTGCCTCCTTGTAGTACAATGTACTGCAAGGAGGTGGTTCTGTCAATAGCTTGTAGCTGTATGCCAGATAGTATCAGCGGCGGAAGAATCGCTGTAATAGATGAGATGGAGACATTTGGCAAAAAGTACCAAAAACAGACAGCACATTTTGTGCATATAAACAAAACTAAAAAAACATGTAAAAATTCACTTGAAATTTTATATAAACCGTTTATAATGGTGTCATCAGAAGAAGATCTCATAATGAGAACCAGGAGATGCCGCGAATTACCTGAACACAAAAGAACATAGTCAAAAGAGCAGGGAATCTGGAGGCAGAGTCGTACATTGACCCGTTTAACAAGGAGGCGGAAATGGACAGGAATATGAAGGCGCTGAGTTACGAGTACCGTAAGGATACGGTCAGGATGATCATGAGCGGCGGCGGCGGACACATCGGCGGCGACATGAGCGAGATGGAGATCCTGATGCAGCTTTATCTGAAGGAGATGAATATCTCCCCGCAGAACCAGGATGATCCGAACAGAGATTATTTCATCCTGAGCAAGGGACATGCGGTAGAGAGCTTCTACACCATCCTCGGACACATGGGCTTCTATGACCTTGAAGACGCGATCGCAAGATTCTCTCACTTTGGCAGTGAATTTATCGGGCATCCGAACAATGTGATCCCGGGCGTGGAGATGAATTCCGGCTCCCTGGGACACGGGCTTCCCGTGGCGGTCGGCCTTGCGCTTGCAGCGAAGATGGATAAGCGAGGGAGCAGAGTCTATGTCCTGATGGGCGACGGCGAGCTGGCGGAAGGAAGCGTCTGGGAAGGCGCGATGTCCGCGCACAATTACAATCTGGACAACCTCTGCGCGATCATTGACCGCAACCATCTGCAGATCTCCGGGAACACCGAGGATGTCATGAAGCAGGATGACCAGGAGAAGCGCTGGGCCGCCTTCGGATGGAACGTGGTGAAGTGCAACGGCAACGACTTTGACGCCCTGGAGGACGCATTTGCGAAGGCAAGAGAACACAAGGGGGATCCGACCGTGATCATCGCGGATACCGTCAAGGGAAAGGGTTCTCCCGTCATGGAGAACAAGGCCGGCTGGCATCACCACCTGCCGAACGCGGAAGAGCTTGAGCAGATCATGAAGGATCTGGAAGAGAGGAAGGAGGCTGCGATCAATGAATAAGATACCGAACAGGAAAGTTATCTGCGAAGTCCTGATGGAAAAGGCGAAAGAGGACAGGGACATCGTCGTTCTGTGCAGCGACTCCAGAGGGAGTGCCTCCCTCACGGCGTTCTTTGAAGCGTTTCCGGAGCAGTCCGTGGAAGTCGGCATCGCCGAGCAGGATCTGGTGGGCATTTCCGCCGGTCTGGCAAAGGCGGGGAAGAAGCCGTTTGCAGCGTCTCCGGCATCCTTTCTCTCCACCAGAAGCTTTGAGCAGTGCAAGGTGGATGTCGCATACTCCAATACCAATGTCAAGCTGATCGGCATCTCCGGCGGCATCAGCTACGGCGCGCTCGGCATGAGCCATCACTCCGCGCAGGACATTGCAGGCATGGCGGCGATTCCGAACATGCGCGTCTATCTTCCGAGCGACCGTCATCAGACCAGGAAGCTGGTGGAGGCGCTCCTGAAGGACGAGAAGCCTGCCTATATCCGTACCGGAAGGAATCCGGTCGAGGATGTCTACTCGGAGGAAGACTGCCCGTTTGAGATGGACAGGGCGACGGTTATCAGGGAAGGAACAGACGTCCTGATCGTAGCGGCAGGTGAGATGGTCAGGCCGGCGGCGGACGCGGCGCAGCTTCTTGAGAAGGACGGAATCTCTGCGACGGTCCTGGATATGTACTGCGTGAAGCCGCTTGATAAGGACGCTGTCATCCGCTATGCAAAGCAGGCGAAGGCAGTCGTTACGGTGGAGGAGCACTCCCCGTTCGGAGGCCTTGGCTCCATGGTGAGCCAGGTGGTCGGCGAGTTCTGCCCCAGGAAGGTGAAGAACATTGCCCTTCCGGACAGCCATGTGATTACCGGAACATCGAAGGAAGTGTTCAAATACTACGGCATGGACGGCGAGGGAATCGCGAAGACGGTGAAGGAAGTACTGGTATAAAGGAAATCGATTCAGACCAGGGGTGCACAGGTGACTGCGTGATTTCGCGCAGGGATGGTACCCCTGGTTTCCATCTGACTTTTGATGGATGATGCTGAATCAATAAACAGAATGGAGATCGATATGAACAGACAGTATATTCTCGGCATCGACCAGAGCACCCAGGCGACGAAGGCAATCCTGGTGGATCAGGACGGCAAAGTCACGGCCCGCTGCGGCCTGCCGCACAGGCAGATCGTGAACGATGAGGGCTGGGTGGAGCATGACCCGGAGGAGATCTGGGAGAATACGCTCGGCGTGATCAAAACGCTGATACAGGAAAACCATCTCAGCGCGCAGGACATCCGGCAGATCGCGATCTGCAATCAGCGGGAGACTGCCTGCGTGTGGAACCGGGAAACCGGGAAACCCGTCTACAACGCGGTAGTCTGGCAGTGCAGCAGGGGCAAGGCCATCAGCGCGCGTCTGGAGGAGAAAGGACTTGCGCCGAAGGTAAAAGAGCGCTCCGGCATGCAGCTGTCCCCGTACTTCTCCGCGGCCAAGATTGCCTGGATTCTCGAAAATGTGCCCGGCGTGAAAGGGCTGAATGACGCGGGAAAGCTCTGCATCGGCACGATGGACGCGTTCCTGGTCTGGCGCCTGACCGGCGGGGAAGTGTTCCGGACGGATTATTCCAATGCGGCCAGGACACAGCTGTTTAATATCCACACGCTCTCCTGGGATGAAGAGCTGTGCGGCATGTTCGGCGTGAACCCTGCCTGCCTTCCGGAAGTGGCAGACAGCGACGGCTTCTATGGAGAGACAGACGCGGAGGGCGCATTTGAAAAGAAAATACCGATCGTCGGCGTGATGGGCGACTCGAACGGCGCGCTTTACGGCGAAGGCTGCTATAAGAGCGGCATGGTGAAGGCGACCTACGGCACCGGCTCGTCGATCATGATGAACATCGGGACAAAGCCGGTGATCGGGGAGAATCCGGGGACGGTGACCTCGATCGCGTGGGGGCTCGGCGGACAGGTGGAATATGTGCTGGAAGGCAACATCAACTACTCCGCCGCGGTTGTCCGCTGGCTGGAGAAGGATCTTCATCTGATCGCGGGTGCCGCCGAGACCGGGGAGCTGGCAGAGCAGGCAAACCCGGCGGATACGACCTACATCGTACCGGCGTTTTCCGGGCTCGGCGCTCCCTACTGGGACAATGACGCCGAAGGCATGGTCTGCGGCATGACGAGACTGACCGGGAAAGCGGAATTTGTCCGCGCGGCGCTCGACTGTATCGACTATCAGATCACGGACATCCTCAGGATTATGGAAGAAACCGCTTCCGTCCGGGTGGAGGAGCTTCACACGGACGGCGGCGCCACGAGGAACAAGTATCTCATGCAGTTCCAGAGCGACATCATGAACTGCACGGTCACGGCATCCCGGGAGGAAGAGGTCTCCCTGCTTGGCCCGGTCTTCGCGGGCGGTCTGAAGACAGGATTCTTCACCAACGTTGAGGGCTTCGTCGAGAAGAGCGTGTACACGCCGGACATGGACAGCGAGGTGCGCGCGAAGAAGCTCGCCGGCTGGAAGAAAGCAGTAAGCCGCTGTCTGTTCAAGGGGTAGTGTAGATGCGGGTCCTCCGACGGCATCCGCCGCTTGCGCCTCTTGGTAAAAAGTACCAAAACGGACCATCATTTTTTGTGCATATAAACAAAATGAAATATTTATATAAAAATTCACTTGAAATTTTATATAAAG
>ONVT01000083.1 GCA_900321365.1 uncultured Eubacteriales bacterium
AACTTAAAGTGACCGTCCCTGTCCTGCGTGATGCCGAGGTATGTCACAGGGCCTGCTTCAGGATAGAACTGCGTCAGATATCCGCCGCCTGTCTTGCCATGGAACACGTCTACGATTTTCATGGTCGGCTTCTTGGCTCTTGATATGTCATAGTCACCGGAGCCGCTGTGGCCGATAATGCAGATGTCCTCGTTGAAGTCGATCGAGTACATCTCGGAGAGCTGTCCCATACCTGAGATGGTCTTGAGGATGCTCATAGCCATGGCGACCTTGATGTCTCCTTCCACAGCGCAGGCCGTCCCCTGCCTGATGAGCATTGAAAACGCGGGGATGAGCATCGAATCAAGTTTTCCTGCAACGCCCTGCGCAAAACCGTCATAGTGCGATGCGACGAATCCGATCTTTTCCTCCTTGACCCACCTCTCGAAAGCCACGACATACTTCGCCATGTCCCAGACCTTCTCAATTGAGCCGCCTCCCTCGATGTCAAAAGTGTCGAGAATGTCCTGGGCCTTGTCGCGGACAGCGGCATCGTCGTCGATATCATCGGCGATCGCCCACATCTTCTCCCAGTCAAACTGCTTTGTGTAAAGCCACATCCGGTGGTAAAGGTTCGTCTCGTCGATGTAGAGATCCATCATGCCCGGATATGGTCTGCCGATCTGAGCAAGGTTGGTATCGCGGAATCTCCTGCGGACCTGTGCAGCCCGGCACCAGTCTTCGAGCTCGGCCTGAGCCTCAGGGTCTCCGCCTTCGACGACACCTGTGATGACCGCATGCCGCTTGCCTGCTCTTTCCAGGTCAGCGACCATCTCACCTACAGCACCGCACGCATAGAGCTCACCGAGCCATGTGGCAGTGTCTGTATTTGCGTAGTCAGGAGCCAGCTTCTTCTGAAGGTTGACCAGAACAACGGGTACATCGAGATCCCTGACTGCCGGCAGCATGTTGTACGAAGTTGCATAAGTCAGAAGCTGGAGAATGACCAGGTCTACGTCAGCAGCGCGGAATTTGTCGCCTGCTTCCATAGCCAGCTCTTTTGTTGTGACGATTCCGCCGTCGATGATCTCAACATCATTCGGAAGCATCTTCTTGAAAACTTCGTACTGTCCTTCAAACTCAGGAACCAGTGAAGGGAATTGCGGGAGATATGCTCCCAGTGCGATCGAGAATACTCCGATCCTTGCTTTTGTTTCAATTAATGATTTTACGATCATGGTCTACCTCCGTAATTCTGCTTCATACTGTATCTTCAGATTGCCAAGCGCTGTCGCCTCGATCGGCAGCGCGACGACCTGTTTGCCGGTTGCTTTCTCTGTCAGTGTATTGAGGAATCTGTTTTTGGCTCCTCCGCCGACGATATAGATCTTCTCGTAGTGATTGCCTGTGTTGCGCTGGAGCTCCTGTACCGCATTCCTGTAGCTGAGCGCCAGGCTCTGGTATGCGCAGCGGAAGTAGTCTCCTGCCGTCAGCGGCTTCGTGCGGAGCATTTCATCGAAAGCGTCTTTCATGTTCTCTGGTGCCAGGAATTCTTCTGCGTTGGCGTCCACTGTTTCTTCGAAGCTGCTTGCCTCGGCCTCAGCAACGATTTCCCTGAAATCTTTGCCCGGACACAGGCAGTCTCTCAGCCGGTTCACGAGCCACATGCCCATGATGTTTTTCTGGTAACGGATGTAGCCTACGCCGCCTTCGTTGGACCAGTTTGCCCGCTCGCTGTCCACGCTGGTGATCGCTTCAGGCGATTTAACTCCGAGCAGGCTCCATGTACCGGACGAAATGTAAGGCTGATCCTCTTTCATCGGGATCCCCTCGACAGCAGATGCCGTGTCATGAGTCGCGCAGAGCACGCATTTGATTCCTTTGTATTCGCCGATGACTGTTCCCGGTTGTGTGAGTTTTCCAAAGAGATTCTCAGGAAGAGCGAGCGCTTCGATGATGACAGGGTCAAATGCGCCGGTTTTGGCATTCACCATTCCGCCCGTTGTGGCGTTGGTGTACTCATGCGACTTGACTGAGCAGAGTTTGAACAGCAGATACTCAGGAATCATCAGGTAGTCTGTGACAGCGTCGAGCCTGCCGGCCAGTTTGTCCGCGTACAGCTGATACAGCGTGTTGAAGGGCTGGAACTGGATTCCTGTGTGTCTGTACAGCCTGCTGAAGCTGATCAGCCTGTGTACTTCAGGGATGACTGCCTGCGTCCTGCTGTCACGGTATGCGTAGCAGGGCATCACTTCTTTATCGCCCTTCATCAACACATAATCCACGCCCCATGTATCGATCGCAAGACTCTCAAGATCGTATTTTGCGAGGGACTTCTCGATACCGGCTTTAACATGGCCGACCAGGCTCTCAATGTCCCATGTGAGATGGCCGTCAAGTTCTGTCACTCCGTTCGGAAAGCGGTACACCTCGTCTGTCTGCCACTCTCCGTTCTCCATCCATCCGACGATGTGTCTGCCGGAGGAGGCTCCTATGTCTATAGCAAGATAGTATTTCATCTTTTCCCTCACTGATCTGTTACAGCGTGTTTTTCACCGCTGATACTATCTGATATCCGTGCGCATCCTCGCGGAGCGTTTTTATGAAATCTGAGTGGCTGATCAGTCCTCCGGTACATATCCGATTTTGTTGCTCTTTCTCTCATAGAGGAAGTCTTCGTTGATATGAATGCCGAACGGCTCGTTGAGCTCGCGAAAGTTTTCCGGAGTGATGGTGTTCAGCTTCTCAGGTCTCATCGAATAAACCTTTACGAGAACCTCTGCGGCCTTCTCGACTGTGTGCATGAGTCCGAACGCGAGGTCGAAGGTCCTGCCGCAGCAGAATGCCCCGTGATGAGCCCAGACAGCGACGTCCTGCTTCTTCATGATCTCTGCTGTCATCTCGCCGATCTGGCGTCCACCGCAGATCACCCACGGTACGACGCCGACCCCTTCAGGGAATACGACAGCGCACTCTGTGACCATCTCGAAGATCTCTCTGGTAAACACACGGCTGTCGAGAGGAAGCACGAATGTCAATGCAATGGTGTTGCCCGGGTGGCAGTGGTATACGATTCTCATTTCAGGGTCTCTGGCCTTCAGTACCTCGAGATTTGCGAGGTGTGTCGGAAGCTCGGACGTAGGCATTCCGCCATTTTTAAGTCCCCACACGATGCGGTAGCGATTCCCTTCCTCATTCAGCTCGATGATGCAGACATTGTCCTCAGGGTCGAGTTCGATGTTGCGAAAGTATTTGCCGGAGCCGCTTACCATGAAGTACTCTCCTGCAAGGCCGGGGAATGCGGACTCGTCGCCTTTCTGCCAGCCGATGACTCTCCACTCGCCTTCTTTAAAGTCTTCTCTGAGTTCTTCGACCTCTTCCGCTTTCATGCGGTAGCTCAGGTTGCCGCCGTTTCTCTCGTGCCAGCCCTGGTTGAAACCGTCTGTTGCCATTCTTGAATAGCTCTTCAATAGTTCAGAATCAAGTACTCTCATTCTTTAACTCCTTCCTCCTTTCTCCGCCCTGTACTGACGGATTCAGTCTGCGCATTATATACAGGAAGTATCCCTGCAGCTGCTGAGGTTCTGGTTACAAGTCACGCCTCTGCCACCCCCGCGGCCGCGGAACCGTGACTTGTAACAGGTTCTGACTGATTATGCGTCTTTTCCTGCAGATTCTGTTGTATACTGTCATTATATGATGGTAGGATCATAAAGACAACAGGGTTGGAAAGCTGCCGGACCGGATAGAGGGAAGGAAACGAGATATGTTTGGGGAAAAGTTTCAATTAGACGAACAGAATCTCTCTGTGATCGAAGAGATCGGGAAGCATATGCCAGGCGGCTTCTTCATATATAAAGCTGAGCTCCCCGAGGAGCTGCTGTATGCAAACCGTGCCGTATTTGAAATCTTCGGCTGCAGAAACCGGGAGGAGTTCATCGAACTGACCGGTTTTACCTTCAGGGGCATGGTGCATCCGGACGATTATGAGGAAGTGTCCGCATCTATTGGGAAGCAGATCGAGCGCAGTGAGGAACAGATGGACCATGCGGAATACCGTATTATCCGGAAGGATGGCAAGGTGCGCTGGGTGGATGACTACGGCCACTATACCCGGACTGACGCTTATGGCGGTATCTACTATGTTTTTATTTCTGATATCACAGAAAAGCGGGAGCGCATCGAGTCAGATGCTGCTGTTCGTTCCGCCGTAATCGAATCCCTCAGCAAAGCGTATCATACCGTGTGGCTGATCAAAGATGTTGAGGCGGAGACGTTTTCACTGTACAGGGGTGATACGGAAGGACTGACCGACCACGCAGCCCCGATCCGCGACGCGCTTGGACGAATGAAGTATTCCCAGGCCAAGGAATACTATATTCAGACGACGGTTGCCCCCTGTGATCAGGAGCGCCTGCAGGAGGAGCTGACGCTGGAAAGCATCACCCGTCATCTGAAAGAGAAGCCCCAGTTTTCCGTCAACTACCTCCGGTCCATGAAGGATGGCAGCGAGCGTTATTTCCGTATCGAATTCGCCAAGGTGGACATGCCCGGAGGAAAGATGGGTGTCGTGTGCGGTTTCAAGGACGTTGATGATGACGTGCGGCAGGAGCAGGCGATGCAGCAGGCACGCCAGAGGGAGCTTGAAGAGAAAATAGCTTTGCAGGAACAGCTTCTTCGGCAGGAAGAGCACAGGATACAGCTGAACAACATGATTACCGCGATGGCTTCCGATTATCGCAGCGTGTATCATGTGGATCTTGATGCTGATGAGGCAGTGTGCTATCGTGCCGATCCCGAAGACCCGGATCAGTATACGGAGGGGATGCGGTTTCCGTTCCATGAGCGCTTTGTTGAGTATTGCGGGAAGTATGTTGATGGAGAATACAAAGAAGGGTTCCTGCATTTTGTGAACCCTGATAATATCCGAAGTGAGCTTGCGACTGAAAACATCATTGCCTATCGCTATCTGGCGCGGCGAAATGGAACCGAATACTACGAAATGCTTCGCATGGCAGGCGTGCGCCATCCCGCGGACCGGGATGATCATGTCGTGCACGCTGTAGGAGTGGGGTTCACCATCATTGACGCGGAGATGCGAAAGAATTTAGAACAGCAGAAAGTGCTGGCGGAAGCGCTGACTGCGGCGGAACAGGCCAACCGGGCCAAAACCGCGTTCCTTTCCAACATGAGCCATGAGATCCGTACGCCCATGAATGCCATCATCGGGCTGGACAGCCTGGCGCTCCGCAGGAGTGACCTGGATGAAGAAACCCGGGAATATCTGGAAAAAATCGGCGGCAGTGCCCGGCACCTGTTGGGTCTGATCAACGACATTCTCGATATGAGCCGCATCGAGTCCGGGCGGATCGTGCTTCGAAGGGAGGAGTTTTCCTTCCGGGCGATGCTGGAGCAGATCAATACGATGGTGTTGTCTCAGTGCAGCGAGAGGGGACTGAAATACGAATGCTCTCTGCTTGGCGGGGTCAGCGACTATTACATCGGCGATGATATGAAGCTGAAGCAGGTGCTGATCAATATCCTGTCCAACGCCATCAAGTTTACCGACGCCCCCGGAAACATTTCCCTCACCATTGAGCGTACAGGTACAATCAATGATCAGTCGACGCTGAAATTCGTTATCCGGGATACGGGTGTCGGAATGGATAAGGAGTTTATACCAAAGATATTCGACTCCTTCACGCAGGAGGACAGCAGCCGGAGCAGCAAGTACGGCAGCACGGGGCTTGGCATGGCGATCACGAAGAATATCGTTGAGCTGATGAACGGCACCATTTCGGTTGAATCCGATAAGGGCATCGGCACGGCGTTTACTGTGATCATATCCCTGAAGAACTGCGAAAAGCAGGAATTGTCCACCCGGTATATCCAGCCGGGAGACATGCGGGTTCTGGTTGTGGACGATGAGGAGATCGCGGCGGAACACGCGCGTCTGGTGCTGGAAGAAGCAGGCATTCATGCAGACACATGCATGAGTGGCGCTGAGGCGCTTCATATGCTGGAAGTTCAGCACACCAAGCACAATTCCTATAATCTGGTGCTGCTCGACTGGAAAATGCCCCAGATGGACGGTCTGGAGGTAGCCAGACAGATCCGCGGGCACTATGACACAGAAACTACGGTCATAATCCTCACGTCGTTCAACTGGGATGAGATCATGGATGAATCGCTGCATGTCGGAGTGGACAGCTTCCTGGCAAAGCCGCTGTTCGCGTCAAACGTGATTGATGAGTTCGAGCGCATCGCCAGGAAAAACAACATGAGTCTGTTTAAGGAGAAGAAGCGGGCCAGTTTAAAGGGAAAGCGTATCCTCCTGGCTGAAGATGTGTTGATCAACGCGGAGATCATGAAGCAGATGATCCTCTTCAAAGAAGCCAGGATCGACCATGCGGAGAATGGCAGGATCGCCCTGGAAATGTTTGCCGGAAGCAAACCGGGGTATTACGATGCGATCCTGATGGACGTGCGCATGCCGGAGATGGACGGCCTGGAAGCAGCAAAGGCGATTCGCTCTCTGGAGAGGCCGGACGCGAAGCGCATTCCAATCATCGCCATGACCGCCAATGCCTTTGACGAGGATGTCCAGCTGAGCCTGCAGGTGGGCATGAACGCGCATCTGTCCAAACCGGTGGAACCGGAACACCTCTTCCAGACGCTGGAGGAGCTGATCTGGGAATCCATCAGGACGATGTACAGTTCCTAAAGGAATAATTGAGCCAGTCTGATCCTGGTCATATGTCTGAAACAAAGGGGGCAGCGAATATTCATGAACAGTTTTTCATTCTACTATATCGAAGCAAATATAGTATGTGTGATTGTGTTCGGCATTATTCTGCTCCACAATTACTTCAACATTGACAGGCAGGAAAAGCAGGTCAAATTTGATAAAGTCCTGGTTGCCTTTATGCTGTATTTCCTTGCTGACTGTGTCTGGGCGGGAATTGTAGATGGAATTCTTCCGAAAGGTCTGATATACGGTGTTTCTTTCCTGATCTATGTCTTCATGGTCGCCACTGTTTATTACTGGTTTGCTTTTGTGATGGCTTATGAGCAGGTTCCTGACAGGGAAAAACCATTGCGGAGGATTCTGTTTCTCCTTCCGTTCGTTCTGTCCTCAGTTGTTCTTATCCTGCTTTTCTTCATAGCACCGGAACTGCTTATCAATGATGCTCTGGAGTCCCAGCCTTTATTCAATGCTTTTCTCTCCGGCGTCCCGGATATCTATATGATTGCCATCCTCTTCTATACGATCACGAGAGCGCGAAAAGAGGAAAAAGCATCTGAAAAGAAAAAGCACCTGTTTATCGGTTTCTTTCCTTTAATCGTTTCAGTGGGTGGATTGGTTCAATCCATATTTCTTCTGTATGTACCAGTCTATTGCTTCACGTGTTTAATCTTAATGCTCGTTTTCTACATTGAATCAATAGAACAGCGTATTTCAGCAGATCCATTAACCGGTCTCAATAACCGCGGCCAGCTGAACAGGTATTGTGCACAGCGCTCTAATCTCTATATGGGTGACAGACTGACAATTGTGATCATGATGGACATAGACCGATTCAAATCCATTAATGATACATATGGGCATGCAGAAGGGGATAATGCTCTTATTATAGTTGCCAATGCCCTGAAGAAGGTTGTGAATCGACACAGTATGCCATCTTTCCTGTGCCGCTATGGAGGGGATGAATTTATCCTGATTCTCCATCCAAAGGGGATCGATGAGGTTGAACCGCTGATCTTAGAGATACGCGGTGAGATTGATCAGGAGGAAGGCCAGTATCCATTGTCTGTCAGTGCAGGATATGATACATTGAGCGATACGAATGATTCCATCCAGGATTGTATCATACGTGCGGATAAGAAACTGTATCTGGACAAGGAGCACAGAAAGAGGGCGTAGGGCACGGTCATTATTATTCTGGAGAAAGCATGCCAGGGGGTGCATATGAAGGGAACAATTCTTAAGACAAAAATACTAATCTATCTGCTGCTCGTGGTGTTGACTGTGATCTATGCCTGCATGTCGTTTGTGTATTATGAGAAGGACCTTGAATCACGGATAATACCTCAGGTCATGCGCGCGATGGTTCAGGTCTCCCAGCTGCTCCCACAGCTCGAAAAAAATGAGCAGGCAGTACGGGAGGTATATGACAATCTGGAAAACAGCCGCCGCCGTGTCTATCAGAATAATGAA
>ONVT01000061.1 GCA_900321365.1 uncultured Eubacteriales bacterium
CAAACACATGCGGATGCCTCCTGACCATCTTGTCGGAAACGGTCTTTGCCACATCATCAAAGGTAAAGAGACCTTCCTCTTCTGCAATTACCGCATGAAACATCACCTGGAGAAGCAGGTCGCCCAACTCCTCTTTCAGATTCTCCGGATCATTGGTCTCTTCGAAGATATTGATCCCGCTGATCACCTCCGCAGCTTCCTCAATACATTCCGGCTTCAGACTGGAATGTGTCTGTACGCGGTCCCAGGCGCAGCCTTCTTCGCTTCTGAGTTTTTCCACAATTTCTTTCAGACGATCTATTTCAGCCATTTCACACTCCATAATATTCTGTCGGACTGCTTTCCCTGTATTTTTCTGATTCTGTTTTCACAGTTTTGCCAATCCGCTGTCAATATAACAGACGCCAGAAATATTATCAGGCACGAAAAAGCCCCGTTTCACTGCGCATATTTCACAACAAAACGGGGCCAAACAGTCTTAATCCTTACTCAAAAACCATTCAATCGGAATTACTTCTGATAATTGACGATACGGCCGAAGTCCGGCTTGAGGCTGGCACCGCCGATCAGTCCGCCATCGATGTTGGGCTGTGCGAGCAGCTCGTCGCAGTTCTTCGCGTTCATGGAGCCGCCATACTGGATGCGGATCGCCTCTGCCGTCGGAGCGTCATAGATCTCGGCGATGGTCTCGCGAATGGCCTTGCAGACTTCCTCTGCCTGCTCGGTCGTCGCGGTCCTGCCGGTTCCGATCGCCCAGATCGGCTCGTACGCGATGACCATGGAAGCAGCCTGCTGCGCTGTCACATTCTGAAGATCCGACTTGATCTGAAGGCGGATCCAGTCAAGCGTGACGCCGGCTTCTCTCTGCTCCAGGCTCTCGCCGCAGCAGAGGATCGGGGTAAGGCCATGCTCGAAAGCCTTCAGGACCTTCTTGTTCAGGAACTCATCTGTCTCGCTGAAGTACTCGCGTCTCTCGGAGTGACCGATGATGACATACTTCGCTCCGGCGTCGACGATCATCGCGGGCGCAATCTCTCCGGTATATGCACCCTTCTCCTCGATGTACATATTCTCAGCGCCGACTTCAACGTTCGTTCCCTTCACCGCTTCCACAACCGGGACAATGTCGATTGCCGGCACACAGTACACGACATCAACTTCGGGATTGTTCACCAGGTCTTTCAGGGTCGCGACAAGTTCCTTCGCCTCGGTGGGCGTCATGTTCATCTTCCAGTTTCCTGCGATTATCTTTCTTCTCATGGATTCTCCTTCCTGTTTTCGGCCTGTCTTCCGGCAGTCTTAACTGACTTGCACAGATCGATACGGGGCCGGCTTTCTGATCCCGCCCTCTTCCCCCTGACAGATTTTTTCTGCCAGGGGGGCATTCAGACGGATGTATTCATCTGTCTCTGGCCTGCAGCCAGGTTCTCTCAACGGTCGTTCGCCGCCGCTACACCCGGAAGCTCCTTGCCCTCAAGGAACTCAAGGGAAGCGCCGCCACCGGTGGAGATGTGGGACATCTTGTCGCCGTAGCCAAGCTGGTTCACAGCAGCAGCGCTGTCGCCGCCGCCGATGATCGTGGTAGCGTCTGTCTCGGCAAGTGCCGCGGCAACAGCCTTTGTTCCGGCTGCCAGGATCGGGTTTTCAAATACGCCCATCGGTCCGTTCCAGACAACGGTCTTCGCATTCTTCACGGCGTCGCTGTAAAGAGCGATGGTCTTCGGGCCGATATCCATGCCCATCTTGTCCGCGGGGATCTTGTCGGAGTCGACGACGACGGTCGCGATTTCGGCATCAATCGGATCCGGGAAGCTGTCCGTGCAGACAGTGTCAACAGGCAGAAGGAGCTTCTTGCCGAGCTTCTCGGCCTTGGCGATCATCTCGCCGCAGTAATCAATCTTTGTATCGTCCAGAAGAGACTTGCCGATCTCAAGGCCCTTTGCCTTCAGGAAGGTGTAGGCCATGCCGCCGCCGATAATGAGGGTGTCGCATTTTTCAAGAAGATTGGAAATGACGTTCAGCTTATCCGCCACTTTCGCTCCGCCCAGGATCGCGACGAAGGGACGGACCGGG
>ONVT01000248.1 GCA_900321365.1 uncultured Eubacteriales bacterium
CCCCTAAAGACGAGCACTTCTTCATCCGCGTTATTACCCCGGAGGAGCAGAAGAGCAATCCGTGGATGGGAAAGGTCTGGTATTCTTACGGCACTTCCATTTCAGATATCGGCATTGGCGATGTGGTTGGCAACAGGGGTCACTCCGGCAAATGGCCGCTCTATCTGGATGCGGTATCGGGCATGGAAAGACGCAACGGCGCGATCGGCTCAGGCGGTATCCGGGAAGGCGCTGCGCACGGGGCAAATGTCAAAGCCGCCCTGCTCCAGACCCCGTATGACTGCGACCTTGTAACGCTGGAAGTGCTCCCCAACGACGGATACGGAAGCGCAGACGGAGAGATCACGGACACAGACCCCACGACCATCTGCGGCGCATTCCGGGAGTGCTGTGAGTATATCACGAAACACACCAGGGCGAAGTTCGCAGTGTTGTTTGTAGTAGGCGCAACGTCCAACCGGAACAACAACTACGCGGATTACGCGCCGATGTCCTCCAGCCATCTGGCTTACCGGAACTCGGTAGAGAAGCTGAAGAAAATCGCGGAGTATTACGGTGTTATCGTGATCGATGCGGAGAAGGAAGCCGCCAACTACTGGCACAGCAGGAAGGACGTGCTGATGCGCGACCAGATCCACCTCAACTATCTCGGCGGTGAGGTGTACGGAAAGTATATCTGGAAGAAGATCCGGGAGATGGATCCGTACCCGGTGATGAAGGATATCAGCGACAGATGATCGCCCACACGGGCGGGAAAGGCAAGGTGATAAACCATGGGACTGAATGAAATCCTAAGCAAACTCAATGCGGGCTATGTGACGGCTGGGCTGGTAGTCCTCCTGTCCCTGATCGAAATCTCACCGATCAAGCTGAACCCCTGGGAGAAAATACTGGGGTGGATCGGGAAGAAGATGAACGGCGTGACGGAAAAACGGCTGGAAGCTGTCGAGAAACAGATCCGCGATATGTGGGTCAACAGCCATCGGCAGTGCATCCTGACCTTCGCCAGGGAGACGAGAGCCGGGATTGAGCATTCCTCTGATGAATGGACGAATGTCCTCAATGTGGCGGAGGAATATGAGAAGTACGTCACGGAGAAGAAGATCACGAACGGCATCGTGACGCAGGATACCGAGTATATCCGCAATCTGTATCAGGAGCTCAGCCGGGATCACAAGATTTGAAAAACTATCCGCAAAAAGAGCAGATTTGCGGAGCAAAATCAGAAGAAGGCACGGGAGACCGTGTTTTTATTATGCCCTCATTGAGGGCTGAACTTGCCGGGCCGGGCGTAAAGCGGCAGAAAGTGAGGAACGTATGAATGCTGTCATTATTGAGACTATTGTGAGCGTGCTGGCCAACCTGGCCGTTACACTGATTGGTGTTGCAGGTGCGTGGCTGGTGACCCAGATCGGAAAGAAGCAGCAGCTTCATACCATCAACGCAGCAGTCGATGAACTGACCAATGCGGCGGAACAGACCGTGTGGGAGCTGCAGCAGACTGTAGTAGATGGGCTGAAGGAGGCTGCAGCAGACGGGAAGCTGACAAAGGCAGAGATTACTGATCTTGGCAAGAAGCTGCTGGAAGGAACTCTGACAAAGATGTCCGATTCCAGTATCAATGTGCTGAAGGCGGCCAACGTGGATATCAATGCCATCGTAACCGGTGCTGGCGAGTCGCTGATTGCCAGGATCAAACGTGAAGACGTATAAGCTGTTTCGGATGAGAGAGGGTCGTCTGTATCCTCTCTTTGTGGAAACAGGCCGTGAGATGAAGATGGGAAAATGGTTGGAAGCCGGAGTCGGAGAACTGGTAGATCCTACGCATGTGAAGAGCAAGCTGGGACCTTTGGCACTCCGGCCCGGCTTTCATTCTACGGAGGTTCCCTTTGCCGACTGGATCGGTAAACGACAGGGCAGTATACTCGTCCAGCGGAAAGACACCGTCTGGTGCGAATGTGAAGTCGACGGGCAGCAGGAGTATCTATCGGAACGATATGGAAAGCGAACGCTGCCGAAGGATTGGTATTATTTCCGGACAAAGCCCAATCAACCGTTCCCCTGGATCATCTCAAACAAAATCAAGATTAAGCGGGTACTGGACCATGCGGAGGTAGAGGCCGTCTGCTGTGCGCATGGTGTAGTCGCCCAGAAGATGGAGGAATAATCTATGGCTACGAATAAGACCTATATCGTCGTGAAAGATGGCGAAGAGCTGAAGGAACTGAAATCGTTGGTTGCCGCGAAGAAGCTGGCGGATGCTGAAGGCGGCACGGTTATCTGCAATGGAGTAACTGTGTACCCTGAGCCTGAGAGGGAAACTGCAGAAACGGAACCTGTGCAAGTGGAGCAGTCGAAGAAATACACCCTGAAGGCGAAAATGAACGTCCGACTTGCGCCTTCCCTGAATGCGGATAAGGTCGGCATCGGTGAGCCTGGGACCGTGGTAGAGGTCCTTGGAATTGAGAATGACTGGCTGCGTGTGAAGAATGGCGCTGGTGAAGTTTTCATCCTGTTCGGCAGCGGGAAATACGCCCGAAAGAACTGACAGATAGACTGGTTTCCCTTGCAGAATATTGTGCAGAATATACCTCAGAAATGACTTGATAATATCCCGCTTCAGAGTGATATATGTACACACCGAA
>ONVT01000168.1 GCA_900321365.1 uncultured Eubacteriales bacterium
CAACATGGAGATCAAGTCCGAAGAGTGGAACGTCTTCCTGAACGACAGAAAGAACGGACAGTTCGACTTCGCGCGTGAAGGATGGCTTGCGGATTACAACGATCCGATCAACATGCTTGAGATGTGGCTGACTGACTCCGGCAACAACGACGCGCAGTTCGGCAGATAAGATCTGTATCGAAACCAGATGTTTACAGCAGGTCCGGGGGTTCCCCGGACCTGTTTCTTATAGTCACGCCCCGCCTCCTCACGGATGAGGGGCGTGACTTGCAGAGGCAGGTTTTCTTGTCGACAGAAACGTGAATCTCGTGTTTGACTTTTATGCAATAAAGCGTTAAAATAATCAATATTTGCGGGCCCGATAAAGGAGCCCGCAAGGGAACTAACAACCATGTTTTATGGAGGTGTACGAATGAAAAAGAGTATTCTTGGTATCGTGATGGCTGCGAGTATGGTATTGGGGGGTTCTACAGCCGCGATGGCCGCTGACAGCCTGACACTTGGAACCGGCGGAACGACCGGGACTTACTATGCGGTCGGCGGAGTCATGGCGACCGTGCTGAATCCGGTTCTGGAGGAGTCGAGCCTGACAGTCACATCCACCGGCGCGTCCAAGGCGAATATCCAGCTTGTTGACGTGGGAGAGGCGGATCTGGCGATCGTTCAGAACGACGTTATGTACTATGCCTATACCGGCACCGACCTGTTCGAGGATGAGGGCGCGTATGAGACCTTCTCCACCGTTGCCGGACTGTATGACGAGACCGTCCAGATCATCACCTGCGACAGCTCGATCGAGAGTGTTGCGGATCTGAAGGGCAAGACCGTTTCCGTCGGCGACGCCGGTTCGGGAGTCGAGTTCAACGCGAAGCAGATCCTGGATGCCTATGACCTGAGCTTTGATGACATCAATGTCGTAAACGCTTCCTTTGGTGATTCCGCGGACAGCCTGAAGGACGGCAAGATTGACGCTGCCTTCATCGTTGCCGGAGCTCCGACCACCGCGGTTGTCGACCTGGCTACCACAAAGGATATCAGCCTGGTACAGCTCGATAAGGAGCATATCGAGAAGCTGCAGGGCAACTATGATTTCTATACCGAGACCGTGATCCCGGCCGGCACCTATGACGGAGTTGACGAGGATGCGACGACCGTTTCGGTCCGCGCGACCCTGATTGCTTCCAACGATGTCAGTGAAGACGCGGTGTATGAGCTTCTGAAGGCCATGTTTGACAACAAGGAAGACCTGATCGCCGGACATGCGAAGTTTGAATTCCTGAATCTGGAAGATGCTGTCAAGGGCATCAGCGTACCGTTCCATGCCGGCGCGAAGAAGTATTATGAGGAGCAGGGCATAGAGGTTGAGTAACAGGAGCGCTTCGGGCAGACGAGACGCAGGAGCACTTATTGGAAAACGTTTTGCGGCAGTCTTGATCCTTGTTATTGCGGTCGTGACTGCCGCATTTGTGTATCACTGTCATCATCAGGGCACCTGCCTGGTACTCTCTTCCGCGAAAACCGGAGAGATCTATGCCCGTTATCCGGTCCGCGCTTCTGACACCTTCAGTGTCGGATTCATCCATTCGGTGAATAAAAGCCCCGTCACGGACTTCTATGAGATCCGCGACGACGGGATCTATGTCGTGAAGACGGTGTATTACGGCTTCGGCGCCGGGGTCCAGACGGAGCTTGAGGAAGGGCAGAAGCTGGAATACGGCGATGACGGCAGCATGATCATCACCGGGTTTGACAGGAAAATGGATGACCTGGTCTATTTCGTCGGGACGGTTTCGGACCACATCCTCACGCTTGAGGACGGGGAAGAGATCAGTCTGCGGGATCTGTGCGGGAGAAACGCGATGGTACGGTTTTCCCTGGCGTGACGGAATCCGGTACAGAAAGAAAGCAACATGTTATGACCCCGGCACAGGTGCGGGTCGCGCACCCGGATGCCGGATCGTCTGCAGATGGCAGACTTGAAATGAGGTCGAGTATGAAAGACAACAAAGAGAAGGATCTTCAGAATCAGACTCCGGTTGAGGATCCGTCTGTCGGAACGGCTGCGGATGTTGAGGAGCTGATGAAAAAGTACGACCGGGAATCGAATGTCCGGCCGTGGGAGGGGATCCCCGCAATCGTGATCAAGGTGATGCTGGCTGCATTTTCCGTGTTCATGATCTATATGAATCTGTTTGCGGTATGGGATGAGAGGATCCGCCGCCCCCTGTTCCTTGGAATTATTATTCTGTTCGTATTTATCCTGTATCCGGCGCGCAAGTCAGGAGGGAGGCCGCAGAAGGTCAACCATATCCCGTTCTATGACATCATTCTTGCCGCGGCCGGTTCGGGAAGCTTTTTCTACTTTGTCGTGAACAGCCAGACGATCATCAAACGCGGGATCCGTATCACGGATCTTGAGGTATGGCTCGGTGTAATCGGCATACTGATTCTTGCGGAATGCTGCCGCAGAGTGACCGGCATACCGATCATCATTGTTGCCGCCTGCTTTGTGATCTACGCTTTTGCTGTCGGCAAATCCCTGAACATCATTATCTATAACCTGTTCTATACAACGGAGGGCGTGATCGGGACTCCGATCGGAGTCTGCAGCACGTATATCGTTCTGTTTATTATCTTCGGCGCATTTCTGGAGGCAACGGGGATATCCGACTTTTTCATCGCGTGCGCGAACAGCCTGGCCGGCTTCGCGTCGGGCGGCCCCGCCAAGGTGGCGGTTATCTCCTCGGCACTGTGCGGAATGGTTTCCGGCTCCTCTGTCGGAAATACGGTTACAACCGGTTCTGTCACGATCCCGATGATGAAGAAGACAGGATATCCGGGCGAATTTGCCGGCGCGGTTGAGGCCGCCGCTTCCACAGGCGGACAGATCATGCCTCCGATCATGGGCGCCGCCGCGTTCCTGATGGCGGAGATGGTCGGCGTTCCGTATTCGGATATCGTCATCAGGGCGATCCTGCCGGCCGTGTTGTACTTCACCGGTATTTTCCTGATGGTCCACCTGCGCGCGAAGCGCCTCGGACTGAAAGGAATCCCGAGGGAACAGCTGCCGAAGGCAAGGAAGCTTCTTCCGAAGATCTATCTGCTGATCCCGCTGGTTGCGCTGGTCTATCTGATCACGTCCGGCTATACCATGAGCAGGGCGGCGATCATCGCCACGCTGTTGTGCATCGTGGTGAGCATGTTCAACAAAGAGCATCGCATGACCCCGAAGAAATTCCTTGACGCTCTGGAGACGGGCGCGAAGAATACGCTCAGCATAGCCGTCGCGTGCGGCATCGCCGGAATCATTGCGGGCGTCGTAACGATGACGGGCCTGGGCCAGGTGTTCATCGACGTAATCGTGTCGATCTCCCATGGCAACCTTCTGATCGCCCTGATCTTCACGATGCTGTGCTGCATCATCCTGGGCATGGGCGTTCCGACGACCGCGACCTATATCATCATGGCAACCACCTGCGCTCCGATCCTGACGACAGGTATGGGACTGAATCCGCTCTGTGCCAGCATGTTCGTGTTCTATTTCGGAATCGTCGCGGACATCACGCCTCCTGTGGCGCTGGCGGCCTACGCGGGGTCGGCAATCGCCAAGTCAGACCCCATGCGGACGGCGCTCAACGCGTCAAAACTGGCGATCGGCGCATTTCTGATCCCGTATATCTTCTGCCTGAATCCGGCGATGCTTCTGATCGATACGAATGTGCTTGAGTTCGTGCTGATCATCATTACGAGCGTCATCGGCATGTTCGCGATCTCCGCCGCGATCGAAGGATATATGTTTACGGCTTTGAATCCGGTATTCCGTATTGCGCTGGCTGCGGCCGGACTGATGCTGATCTATCCGGGAACGGTTACAGACATTATCGGAATTGCCATTACGGTCTGTATCTTTATAATCCAGATGGCACAGAGGAGGAGTGCCTCGCCGGCCTGATTCGTGCAGCTATGTAAGACTTTTTGCCTGGTGCACTCGAAGGAAAAGACAGGCAAGATGTATGAGTTATTTATGAACAGGTCCTAAGGGTAGACGGTGGGCGTGGATTCATTCCAATCAGAGGGAGGAAATGACTATGGTTATTACCATCAGCAGGGAGTACGGGGCATACGGCCGCTCTGTGGCTAAGGCGCTTTCCCAGAAGCTGGGGATCGAGTTTTACGATGTGGACTTTATCCGGATGACCGCCGAGAAGAGCGGCTATTCCGAGGAGGATGTTACCCGCGAGGGGGAATCGCTGAGCAAGGGAAGCAAATTCATCAATTCTTTCCTGTCAACCAGTGCTTACAACAGCTCGTATGACGAGATCTTCCTTGCCCAGAAAGAGGTGATCCTGGAGCTGGCGAAAAAGCCCTGTATCATGGTCGGGCGCTGCTCCAACATTATTCTCAGGGAGGCGGGCGTGAAATCCTTTGACATCTTTCTTCACGCGGACCGCGCCTTCCGCAGGGCGCACGCTATGGAACTGAATGAATACGGGAAGATGGATGTCGACCGCTACATCGATCGGTGCGACCACTGGAGAAAGACCTATTACCGCGCGTACACAGGCCATGACATGGGAGACTATCATGACTATGACCTGACCATCGATGTCGGGAAGATCAGACCTGAGAAGGTGGTTGAACTGGTCGTGGGACTGGTCGGGGATATGAAGGAAGCCTGAGGACATCTTTGAGAGAAACTCTGAGGGCGTCCCGGAGGGTGGTTCTGAGAGTATCCCTGGGGGAAGTCCTGTGAGAAAAGGAAAAAAGAGCCGGCGGAGCGATCCGCCGGCTCTTTTTTCTGGAATACTCGTGATAGAAAAATTCCTCCTTGACAGCGCAGTTTTACGTGAATATAATATCTGAGTGTGCGCCGGTTTGACGCACGTGTTTGTATGATGATTCGCATCTACCTACCCCGGAAAGGATGCTTATCGATACCGGCAAGGCGGAGGTAAAACACCGTCGGGCAGACTATGAACCATGGAGGATATTCGATAATGAAAACCTATATGCCAGGCGCAGCAGGCATCGAGAGAAAGTGGTATGTGGTTGACGCAGAAGGGCAGACGCTCGGACGTCTTGCGGCACAGGTTGCAGCGACGCTTCGCGGCAAGAACAAGGCCATCTTCACTCCTTTCCTGGATACGGGCGACTATGTGATCGTCGTCAATGCGGATAAGATTAAAGTGACCGGAAAGAAGCTCGATCAGAAGACGTACTTCTCTCATTCCAGGTACATCGGCGGAGTCAGGGAGACCAGCCTTCGCGATATGCTTGCGAAGAAGCCGGAGAGAGTCGTTGAGCACGCAGTCATCGGTATGCTGCCGAAGGGCCCGCTCGGAAGAGCGATGGCCAAGAAGCTCTTCGTCTATGCCGGACCTGAGCACAAGCATGCAGCTCAGAAGCCGGAAACCATGACGATCTGATAGGAGGGAATGAACTTTGGCTACGGATAGATATTACGGAACTGGAAGAAGAAAGAG
>ONVT01000031.1 GCA_900321365.1 uncultured Eubacteriales bacterium
CGCAGACAGGAAAGAAGGGAGGCCGTGATGTCATTTACCGCGATACTGATGCTGGTTGTAACGACGATTCTTGCGAACAATGTCGTACTGAGCCAGTTCCTCGGAATCTGCTCCTTCCTCGGTGTTTCCCAGAAGACGGAAACCGCCAGCGGAATGGGCGGCGCGCTGACCTTCGTGCTGACGCTGGCCAGCTTTGTCTGCGGCGTCCTGTACCACCTGATCCTGGTGCCGTTCCATCTGGAATACCTCCGGACGATCGTGTTCATCCTGATCGTTGCCGCCCTGGTGCAGTTCGTCGAGATGTTCCTGAAGAAGTTCATGCGCCCTCTCTACGAGGCCCTGGGCATCTACCTGCCCCTGATCACCACGAACTGCGCGGTGCTCGGCGTCGCGCTTCTCAACGTTCAGAAGGATTACAACATTTTAGTCGGAACCATCTATGGTCTGGCCACCGCCCTCGGCTACTGGATTGCAATCGTAATCATGTCCTTCCTGAGGGAAAAAATGACAGACAGTGAGATCCCGCGCCCGTTCAGGGGCTTCCCCATCGTCATGGTGACAGCTGCCCTGATGAGCATCGCGTTCTTCGGATTTGCAGGGATCAAGTAAAGAAGAAAGGACAGTGGCATGACAGATATGCTGTTCGCCGCGGTCATGATCGGCTCAGTCGGTCTGTTCGTCGGCGTATTCCTCGGATTTGCGAGCAAGGTCTTTGCCGTGAAGGTTAACCAGCAGGAGAAGGATATCCGGGATATCCTTCCCGGCGCGAACTGCGGCGCCTGCGGGTACTCAGGGTGCGATGCCCTGGCCGCCGCCCTCGTGCGTGGGGAGGCTTCCCCCAACGCCTGTGTTGTCGGCCAGGAGCCTGTCGCCAACCAGATCAAGTGGATTATCGGAGGAAAGAGCGAGCGCGTCGTCCGCAATGTGGCGTTTGTCCGCTGCAGCGGCGACTGCAATCATACTTTCGACCGCTATGAATACACAGGCCCGAGAACCTGTGCTGCCCTTTCGCTCGCCCCCCAGGGAGGCCCGAAATCCTGCTCCTACGGCTGCATCGGCTGCGGCGACTGTATACAGATGTGCGAGTACGGAGCAATCTCCATCGAGCGCGGCGTCGCCGTGGTGGACGAGGAGAAATGCCTCGACTGCCGCAAATGCATGAATACCTGCCCGAAGGGCATTATTGTCGAGGTTCCCTATTACAGGGCCGCGCACATCGGCTGCATCAATCCCCTGAAAGGAAAACCCGTCACAGAGAACTGCCGGATCGGCTGCATCTCCTGCGGAAAATGCGCAAGAGACTGCCCTGCCGGAGCCATTGACAACAGTGGCGGATTCCCTGTCATCGATTACGAAAAGTGCATCGACTGCGGCAGGTGCAGGGATAACTGCCCGCGTCACTGTATCGTATAGGAAGACTTACATATGAGCTTAAGTTGGAAAATGCTGGATCTGGCAGTCAGACGGCTGAATGTGTCAGCACTGTCTGACTGGAAGGTTCTGTTCTCAAATATGGACATCTGGATGCAGGCGGTTCTGGTCGGGACGCTGGTGCTTCTGGTGGGGGTCAGCGCGCTCTCGTGCTGGTGGGGACTGAAGATGAACCGTTATGCGCAGTTTGCTGCCGGAGCTGCGTTTGTATTTCATGTTATGCTGATTCTGCTGTTCCAGGAGTCCACGATCTCTTTGGGGCTGATCTTTGTCTGGTCGGCCGTCGCCGGAGTGGCGGGCGGTTTTCTGTACGCGTTCCTCGAGAGGGGCTTTCAGTTTGTTGCCGGCTTTGTTTTCGGCACGGTGCTGTCGGTATGGATTCTTCACAGGTTCTTTGACCTGGAGACCACCGCCGGGGCGGGAAGGATCTGGACGTTGGTGATTTCCCTTGCGGTCGGGGCTTTGTTTGCGCTTGCCGCGAAGAGACTGAAGATCGTGCTGACCGCCCTTGAGGGCGGAGTTGTCCTCGGCCTTCTGTGCGGCGCCTTTCTTCCGGTGGACAGGATCCCCTGGATCAATGAGAAGCTTGCGAGAGAGCAGGTTCTGAATCTGCTTCCATTCCTGTTTGCAGCGACAGGTTTCCTTGTTCAGTTTCTGCAGTACATGGCAATCCGCGCCGAGAAGAAGTCTCTTCAGATCCCGACAGGGGAGGAGAGAGATTCTGAAACCGCTGTCACGGAGGCCTCCTCCGGGAACGAGAATGCCCCGTCAGCGGAAGAGGTGGAGAAAGAAGAAATAATCAATATGGCCCAGGCGGAGGAGGTCCTCGTCGAAAAGGCGAAGGAGCTTGCGCTTGCCGCCAGGTCGAGTGCCCAGCATGCGAGGCGGACAGAACGGTATGAGGATGTCTCACAGGGACTGTACAGCGTGGAGGTTGCCGCTTCGCGTCTTGGCATGAGTGACGAGGCCTTCCTCAGGGGAATGAAGGAGGCAGGCTTCTCCGTCCCCGGTGAGGAAGAATCCACCGGACAGGAAGAAAGTGAGACCACAGCCGCCTCCCAGGAAGAGAACGAGACTGTCGCTGCTTCTCAGGAGGAGAGTGAGACGGCAACCGCTTCTCAGGAGGAGAGTGAGAC
>ONVT01000253.1 GCA_900321365.1 uncultured Eubacteriales bacterium
CAGGGAGCTTACGACGGAACAGTTCCGCCGCCTGATGGATGGCTTCGCGATTGAAGGCACCATCAAGGAGGTCTTCACAAAACAGCCGAAACTTGAAAACAGCATAGTGCAGGACGAATTAGCGGGCTGATTCCACCCTTGTGACAGACCGGGTTTTCGCAGGGCAGATCCCTCAAGGGAAGTGACATTTTTCTTAAAATATATCACTTTACCTATTGACACTTGCAAAGACAAGTGATATAATTAAAGTGCAAGATGTAACGAGGAGGATCTGTCATGGCCATTATCAAACAGTATCACAAGGATACCGATACAACCTATGTTTACGAATCCATCAGTTACTGGGACGAGGAGAAAAAACAGTCCCGTTCCAGGCGCCGCGTGATTGGCAAGCTCGATCCGGAAACCGGGGAGATCATTCCGACCGGAAAACGCGGCCGTAAGCCGAAGGAAGCATCCGTTCTCCCTGCCGGAGTCCCTGCGGAACTACCGCGGCTGTACGAAGACAGCCAGGCACGGATTAAGGAGCTGACACTCACGATCGACAAAAAGGATCAGGAGATCGCCGGTCTCCAGAAGGAGATCCGCCGCCTGAAGGACGCGCTTTCCCAGATCGACAAACGCCTGACCCAATGCAGGGATATCTGCACAGAGCAGACAGCACGCTCCTGAGGAAAACTCATGAGGGCGGAGTACCAGGAACTGAACAGCCGGCTTGAAGGCATGAGCAAGGAGGAAATGCGCCTCCTTATTCAGCGTCTTCTGGAAGAAAACTCTGAGATGGAGGCCAGGCTTGAAGTCGCCAACAGCGCCTCAACCGAGATGGCAGTCCAGTTCCAGCAGGTCAAGGATGAAAATATCGCCCTCAAAAAGGATAAGAAGGAACTTCTTCGTCAGAACCGCAACCTGACAGACCAGCTTCAAAAGAGGAAGAAGGATCTGTTTGGCCGCAAGAGCGAGCAGTCATCAGGAATCATTGATTTCGTTTTTGATGAGGATCCGGAGGATCCGATCGACGAGTTTTCACCTGAACCGGTCGACAAAGACCAGGATGGATCTGAAGAGTCATTGCGCGCTTCGGCTGCAGTTGCCCTTGAAGCGGCAAAGCACCCGGATGGCATCAAAAAGCGCCGTGGGCATAAGGCTCGCGGAAAACGGAAGAAGGATCTTGAATCCCTTCCGACAAGGACGGTCTATGACCTCGATGTCGATGCCCTGAACGAGAAATACGGTGAGGGCAACTGGAGGATTGCTTTCTGGCGCAAGGAAGATACCATCGAATCGGTCCATACTGTCCAGTACCATCAGGTCAAGTACCGCCCCGTCGTTTCCGTCGGTCTGGAGCATGACCTTGAAAGCGAACCATCCACAAAGCTGATGCCCGGATCCCTTGTCAGTTCCTCTCTGCTCTCGGAGATGATGTACCAGAAAGTTGTCCAGTGCATACCGTCCTACAGGACGGAACAGGACTTTATCCGGAGCGGCGTTCCGATTTCACGCCAGGACATGACGAACTGGATCAACCGGTTCAGCAATGAACTGTTGGTGACAGTCGCGGATTACATGGCGGAGCTGCTGGTTCTGCGTAATTACAACCAGTGTGATGAAACACCGTATCAGGTCATCATGGACGGCCGCAATGCCGGATCAAAAAGCTATATGTGGGTTCATACCACTTCAGAGCTGGATCCGTACCATCCGATCATTGTCTTCCGCTTTGAACTGACCCGGAAAACAGATCATCTCCGTGCGTTTTACGGGGATGTCGGTTTCACCGGCAGCATCACCAGCGACTGCTACTGTTCCTATGACATCCTTGAGGAGGAATACCCTGACATCCGGGGATCAAGGTGTCTCATGCATGCCCGGCGGAACTTTTATTACGCAGCCATGCTGGTCAAGATCAAAGGGCAGCCCCAGGAAGAACTCAATGAACTTCCTGAATTCAAAGCCCTGATCCTGATTGACGCGATCAATGACGCAGATCAGCCGCTGAAAGAGGTTTCATCGGAAGAAAGGCTGCAGGTCCGCCAGACCGTAGTACTTGAAAAAGCGAATGCATTCTTCGATTATCTCAAAACCCTGGACCCGAATGATCCGGTATACACAGAGACGTTCCGGGATGCGATCAGGTACGCGCTGAATCATGAGGAAAAGCTGCGGCGGTTCCTGGATGATCCGATGATTCCGATCGACAATGGTTTTTGTGAACGAACCATAAAGCCATTTGCAACGGCAAGACGCAACTGGCTGTTCAGTTACTCCATCGCCGGAGCTGAGGCCGTGGCAACCCTGTTTACCTTAGTCGAAACAGCGAAAGTGAACAGAGCGCATCCTTATTACTACTTAAAATATCTGTTGGAAACCCTGCCAAATCTGAAAGTCACCAAGGATAAAGCATTTCTGGAAGACTGTATGCCATGGTCAGAAGCATACCGGACCTACGAAAAGAAGGAAATAGAGAAAACAATGAACTTCTTCACGGATCAGATTCCTCCGGAAAGGCCTCGGACACCCAGGATGAAAGATAAATGCGCATGATGAGTCCGGCAACAGTGATCCGGATCCATTACAAAAAAGGAATACCTTTTTTGTAACAGATGAAACCGCATCGTTTGCACTATGCAGTTGTCAAAGAGCAACAGTTATATTTCAAATATGAACCGGTCAGTATAGCCGGTTTAAAAAAGGCTTACAAGACACACGGAGTTATACGCTTACGTTACTTCTCGGTATCTTATTGCTTTTTTCTTCTCTTGTAAAGAAAAAACTCCAGGAGCGTAGTTTCCTGCACTCCCAGAGAAATATGTAAAGGCTTTCCACCACCCTATGC
>ONVT01000021.1 GCA_900321365.1 uncultured Eubacteriales bacterium
CGTCAGCGCCGGAAAGCGCTTAGTTTAACCGCATATACCGCGGTGAAATCGTCCAAAACGGAAAAGAATTTCGTTCGCGAGTATAGACTGGTACAGCCGGGCATGAGAGCGGTTCTGAAAGAATGAGAGGTCAGGACAGTATATGAAAAAAAGAAGCCTTGTAAAGATGTTCGCGCTTGTGTTCATTTTATTCGCTGTGGGAACGATTGTTGTCAGTGGAACCATGACTTATCTGGCGCAGAACAAGTCCTATCACGAGGATTGTGTGGCGAATCTGAGAAATCTGACGACCAGCCTGAACAGGCAGATCGCTTATGAGGGAGATGAGTTTATCAATCTGAAAGCCTGGTATCAGGAACATCCGGATCTGGTGCAGGTTCCTGTAAACTTCCGGGAGGACCTGCCGGCGGCTGAGGAAGCTTTCAACCGGTATATTGCAAAGAACTATCCGGGCAGGGTCTTTGGAACGGATCTGACGTTTGAGGAGCTGGATCCGGAAGGCCAGAGGCTTTATGTGAATTACTCCTTTGAGTACTGGTTCACGGTCTTTTTTGACGCGGCAGAGGACTTTGGCCAGAGTTATGTCTACTTTATCTATCCGGAAGACGAGCAGGATCATAAGATGAACTACATGTTTGATCCTACCATGGAGACGACAACGACGGAAGACGGCAGGGAAATCCTTAAACTGGGAGATATCGTATTTGAAGATCCTGCGATACACAGGTATATGTGGGAAGCCTGGAATACCGGGAAAGCGCCGAATGGCTTTGATTCCCTGGACAATGAGTTCGGGCATGTGTACACCTACTGCATGCCATTGACCATTGACGGGGAGAAGGTTGGCCTGCTCTGCTCGGAGATCAGTGTGGATTATGTCAATTCCGAGATTATGTCGAATGTGATCGTACAGGCTCTGGTGACAGCGCTTGTTCTGATCGTGTTTACTTTTGTACTGTATCTTCTCCTGCGTAAAAATGTTCTGAACCGCATCATCCGAATCGAAGAGAAGGTAAGAGAGTATTCAGAAAGGAAGGATCCTCAGATCGCGAAGGAGATCGCCGGGCAGTCCGGGCCGATGGACGAGATTGGCTCGCTGGCCTCAAGCTTTTCAGCGATGGTCACGGAGCTGGAGGATTATATGAATAATCTTCAGCGCGTGACTGCGGAGAAGGAGCGGATTGACGCAGACCTGAGCATCGCCACCCAGATCCAGGCGGATATGCTTCCCCGGATCTTCCCCGCGTTCCCGGAGAAAAAAGAAGTGAGCATCTTTGCTTCCATGACGCCGGCGAAGGAAGTGGGCGGTGATTTCTATGACCTCTTCCTGGTGGATGATACCCATCTTGCCCTTGTAATCGCGGACGTATCCGGTAAGGGCGTTCCGGCAGCGCTGTTCATGGTCATCGCCAAGACACTGATCAAGAACCGCCTTCAGACGGGAGAGTCTCCGGCTGAGGCTCTCAGTGTCGTTAATAATCAGCTCTGCGAGGGGAATGAGGCGCAGTTCTTTGTCACGGTATGGCTGACGGTGATCGATCTGGAAACAGGCGACGCCCTGGAGGCAAACGCCGGGCACGAGTACCCCGCGATCAGGAAAGGCAGCAGCCCCTATGAACTGATCAAGACGAAACATTCACCGGCGGTTGCCATTATGGAAGGCATGAAGTACCGCCAGTCCCGCTTTCATCTGGATCCCGGAGACAGGCTGTTTGTCTATACGGACGGCGTGACGGAGGCGACCAATGCGCAGAATGAACTGTTCGGTGAGACAAGGCTTCTGGAGGCTCTGAACCGGAATCCGGATGCATCGCCGATGGATCTCCTTCCGGTCGTGAAGAAAGAGATTGACGACTTTGTCGGCGTGGCGCCTCAGTTTGATGATATCACCATGCTGAGCTTTGTCTATAATGGAAGGACAGATCAATGACAAACAGCGTAAGCGTCATGGCGCAGCTGTGCAGACAGCGCAATGAGACTGTTCTGGCCAGCTATGCTTTCGGCCGGATGGACCTTGACGCTTTTTCCCTCCTGCAGGCGCGGAAGGTAAAGTATAATCTTCAGATCGGTTCTCTCCTGGACAGCACGGATGCGGAAGAATCCGCGGCGGCGCTTGCCCGGAAGCTGCTTGGAGAGGCGGAAGCCTTTGCTCTTCGGGAAGCGATGAAAAAGAAAGTGATCTGCAGCGCAGATCATCATGGATCGCTCTATTGTTCCCAGTTTTTTCAGGGAGATATTCTGTTTGCCCTGATACTGGAAAAGCTGGGATGCGGGAATACGTGTGTTCCGGTTCTTGCCGCCGGACAGGTGGAGCTGGAAAATTCAACCTACGCAAGAGGGATCTGTGCTTATTCCTCCGGGGAGAACAAACTGTTTCTGCCGCTGTTTCCGGCAAAGCACAGTGTGCAGCTGGCTTCCCACGCGGCCCCTGTTTCGCCGGATATGGTCAGCCGCTTTCGAAAGCGATTTGTTGATGAGGGGGAAGATGAACGTCTGAGGCAGACGCTTCATGAGATCTGCAGAGATCTCTATGAACCGGAAGAGATCAGAAGGGCCGGAAGCTTCTCAGACCAGACGACCCTGATCGGGAAACGACTTATGGAGCATCTGTTCCCTCAGGAGGGTCCTTCTTTTGTGTACCTGGAAATGGAAACGGTGGTCCAGCCACTTCTGCTCGCGGAACTGTCTGATGAGAGCTCTTTGATCTTCAGGCTTCTGTATGATCCGGCAGTGAGAGAAAGACTGATCCGGGAGAAACTGCCGGACGGGTCATCTCCGGGAGACCTTTTATTCAGGGCCGCGGATGAGAAGGGACGCAAGATCATGCTCAGCCTTTCGCCGGACGGTTTCCTGACAGGAAGGGGCTGGAGAAAGGAACCTGTCATCTATGGGACGAAGCCGGATGAACTGGCTTCTCTGATCCGGGAGAAGAGAGTTTTCCCCGGCATCTTTACGGAAGCTGTACTGCTTTTCTTTGAAAGAGGGATCACCTGGATGGGTGGAATGTTCCAGGCTTCCTATCTGCCGCTCTGGCAGGCTGCCCTGGCAGGGGTACTGGAAGAAGAGGGCTGCGAAAGGCAGGCTGAGCTGATCCGCGCCTATGACTGCAGCGGATATGTCTGTGGGCCGATGTTTGCGCTTTACCGGGGTGATGGCTTCGCAACGACAGCGGGACCTGTGGAACTGTGGCAGCGCCCGGTCTCTTTTGAGAGGATCCGGGAGACTGCCCTTAAGACTTCTCTCTGGGACGCTCATATGATCGGTCTTTCGGAGATGTACTTTGACCTGACACTCAGAGATGAACGGGAGCCGGACTGGTACGGAAAGATCGCGGAAGAATTGTTCCGGACTTATCCGGAGAATGTGGTGACGGATGCGACTAAGAACCGTTCCGAAGCTGCTGTGTAACTTTGTGAGTATTTTTGCCATGTGCTCTCGAAGAAAAAGGCAGAATGAAAAGATATTGCTGCACAGATCCAGATATCACGGCAGCTGCAGGGCAGGAAAGCGGAAGGACAGGAAAAGGTGTATCTATGAGAGCTGACATCAGATCCAATCTGAAAAAGGCGGAATGGGCGGGAATCCTCTCAGCATGGCTGCTCCTGGCTTTTGTTCTGTCCGCCGGCCTGGTGTATGCGGAGGAAACCACGGAGAAAAACTCAGAGGATGTTTTCTCTTCTGACAGCGGGACTGTGCCGGCCCTGAAGGAGGGAGATCCCGCGAAACGGATCTGCGTTGTATCCTATGACGAGTACATTCCTTTCAGCCGACAGCTGTATTATATCCTGACCGGACTGGAGGAGAATGGATGGATCGCTGAGGGCAGCATTCCCTTTACCGCGGAAGAGATAGAAAAAATGTACGTGGATGAGATGTACGCTCTTCTTGAGGAGACGGATCTCGGCCCTTATCTGGAGTTTTCCCCTGGCGCCTGCTATTACCTGGCTTATGAGGAGGAAGACGATGTTGCGGCAGATCTTGAAAAAAGGGTGGAAGAAGGAGAGATCGATCTGGTCATCGCGACAGGAACCAGTGCCGGCGTATTTGCAAAGAGCCTGGACCTGCCGGTTCCGGTGATTGATTTTTCCGCAACGGATCCGGTTGCCTCCGGGATTATAGACTCCGCGACGGAAGGAACCGGGAATCCGAACATCTGGGCGCAGGTCGAACCGTCCCTGCCCCTGAGACAGCTGAAGTATTATCATTCCATCAAACCCTTTGACCGCCTGGGCGTGATCATCTACGGGGATGAGACCATATCCGGAGTACCGGATATAGAGAAGTCGGCGGAGGATATCGGGTTTTCGCTGATAAAGTACAATATTGAGGAGCAGCCAAGAGAGACAGAGGAGGAAAAAGAGAAGTATTACGAGCTGGTGGAGGAAAAGGTCCGGCAGATGGCGGAAGAGGACATAGACGCCTTTTTCCTGACGGTAGACCTGATCAATGACATGGAATACCTGATGCCTCTGCTTTCTTACTTTTATGACGAGGGGATACCGGTATACCTGATGGATGATGTGTCTGTCGTGGAGGCCGGAGCACTGATGCTGATCTCAGCCAATGACATGGAGAACGTAGGGCGCTTCGTGGCTGATGTGATCGCCAGGACCCTGAACGGGGACGAGGCGGGCAGCCTGCCCTGCGTTTATACAAGCGCACCCAGTATCTATGTGAATTATGACGTTGCCAGACAGATCGGGTATCCTTTGTCTTTTGAGTTCCTGGCAGCCTGCGATCAGATTTTCACTGAGGGAAGAGAGCAGCCATGAGAAAGAAAAAAGAGGCCTGGATTTATCTTCTGATTCTGCTGGTCGTATCGTGGTTATCCATAGCGTTTGTCCCCATCATGGGTTATCTGAACTACCGGACATCAGCGCTGGAACTGGAAGAGCAGGTAATCACCAGGATTGAAAAGGATGCGGTTTCTGACCTGGAGACAGCCATCGGTTTCGGAAAGAGCTTTCAGAATTACTATGGAATGGAAGATATCTTTGCCTCCTTCAATAACCAGATTGAGGGCACCATTCCGTTTGTCCTGGAAAAGAACGGGGAGCTTCTGTACTGCGATTCCACTCAGGGGGATGAGAGAAGGGAAGCGATCATTCAGTTCCTGGCTTCCAGGGAGTTCGAAAGGCTTTATCCTGACCTTTCCACAGAGGAGGGCGGTACTGCCAAAAAGGACCGGGTAGAGATGATCCTCACAGCCATTCATCAGGATGGTGAGATCATCGGCTATTTTGGCTGTCTCTATTCGGAACAGATTTTTGACGACGGATTTCGGAATGTGCGCAGCAGTATCATCCTGCTGTCCGTGATTATCGCCATACTGGAGAGCCTGGCGCTGGCTGTCTTTGTCCGGAGGGTCAGGTCTGACCGCTGGATAGAGCACCATCGCAGATCTTCTGACCGGTTTTTTGAGAAACTGACTGTAATTCTGATCATGACATTCTCCATCCTTCTTCTCGCGGGACTGTCGATCGGCAGGTTCCAGGACGATTACATGGAAAAGATGGAGGATTCCGTCCGGGTCACCATGCGCAACCTGGAGGATACCATCCGCCGCGTCGAGAACCAGGGGGTGGATCTGCGCGAAGTGGATGACCTGAATGAGTACATCGCGGACAGGATTTCTTCTCTGACAATGGTGCGGTCGGTCCGTGTAACGAATCAGATCACAGAAGTCACCCGGACGGATGAAGAGTCGGATCTGCTGTTTTTCATGATCAATGTGGATGAAGACAGCGGGACCAGGATGTTCCTGGAAGCGGAGCTTTCCACGGAGACGGTTCAGAAGGAAATGAGGAATATCGTTCTGTTGCTGCTCTCCACCATGATCATCCTGATGATCTTTGTCTTTGAACTGAATGCTCTGATTGATCTGCTTGTGGTGAAGCTCAGGGAGGCCGGAAACCGGGGAAAGGGCTTTTCAGAGAAGCATGTGCGTATTGCCCTGCGGTTTACAGGCTTTTTGTGTTCGACAGCGGAATACATGTGCGTTCCCTATGCGGCCATGCTGATCCGTGCGGGCGGGGAATCCCTGTTCGGACTGTCTGTCGGTATGACAGCCGCGCTGCCGTTGACAGTAGAAAGCGTGGCACAGATCGTGGCGATGCTGCTTCTTCCCCGTTTTGTAAAAAAGACCAGTGTGAGGATCACGCTGGTACTCTCTGCCGCGCTGATGATCGTCAGCAACGTGACGGCATTTTCCATGGGTTCTGCTGCGGCCATTATTCTCTGCAGAGCTGTGGCAGGTGTCGCCTATGCCGGATTTAAGCAGGTTTCCAATTTCCTGATTACAAAAGGCTATGAAACAGAGACCGGGAGAAGCGAGAATATCTCCCAGGATAATGCGGGCCTTCTGGCAGGCGCCACCTGCGGAGCCGGTCTGGGCGCCATTCTTTCCGCCAATACCGGGTACGCAATGACATTCCTCTTCTCGGCCTGCTTTTTTGTTTTCTATCTGCTGGCGGCGCTTTCCCTTGTTCCCTGGAAGGCGCTCAGTCAGAAAAGCCTGTCAGAGAAAGCTGAGGGAAAGCCTGTGCGCGGGATAGATGTCTTCCGGATGATCTTCTCCGGGGAGATGCTTTTCTATATTGTGGTGATCGGGATTCCGCTGAACATCGGCGTCATGCTGTGCGTGACCCTGGTTCCGGCGATCTGCCAGACGCATGGGATTTCCTCGGTTTTGCTGAGTTACTGCTATATCGCAAACGGCATCGCCGGTATCTATATCGGGCCGGCCCTGGTCTCAAAAGCGAAAAAGATCATCGGTCTTCCGGCCTCCATTGCCATTGCTTTTGCCCTGACAGCGGTCGGCATCTTTATTCTGCATGTACCGCCGCTGGTCCTGATGATTGTGATCACCAGCATGATCCTCGGTTTTCTGGACGGCTTTGCCACGCCGATGTGCACGGACCAGTTCATGGAGCTTGGCGTGGTCAGACACGCAGTGGATGAACCGACGGCGCTGGTCTTTTCGGTCGTGCTGTCCTATGTACTGCTGACATTTGCGCCGATGGTGGCAGAGCTTCTGCTTTTACCGGGAAAAGGTGCAGTCTCACCGATGATGATCGGAGCAGTTGTGTATGCGGTTGCCGCTGTCCTTGTTTTATTCTTCCGGCGGAATAAAAACGCGTCCGGATCCTGAGAGAAACAGTATTTGTGATGAGAGGCATGAAAATGGTTAAGTTATTCCTGGTAGAAGATGAGATCGTCATGAGGGACGGCATCAAGAGCCAGATCAACTGGGAGAAGGAAGACATCGAGTTCGTCGGCGAAGCGAGCGACGGGGAGCTTGCCTGGCCCATGATTCTGGAGACAAAGCCGGATATTCTCCTGACGGACATTAAGATGCCGTTCATGGACGGTCTGGAGCTGTCTGCCCTGGTCCGGAAGGAACTTCCTGATACAGCGATCATCATTCTTTCCGGGTATGATGAATTTGTCTATGCTCAGCAGGCGGTTTCCCTTGGCGTGACGGACTATCTGCTTAAGCCTCTTCCGCCGGGGAAACTCCTGGAGTGCATCCGGCGCGTGCAGGAGAAGATTGAGCAGGAGAGGGAAGCATCTGACGGCGTCTGGAGCGAGGAACTGGCAAGAGAGCAGAAGGATGCGGAGAAAAACCTCCTTTTCCGCTCTCTCGTCACGAATGACAGGCCGCTTGCGGAAATCCTCGCCATGGCGGATCATCTTGGCATTCACATTTCTGCCAGATACTACGCGGTGATGCTGATGACAGTACACGGAAGGGAAAACGCGATGCCCTCCGAAGAGCTTCGCGCAGATCTGGCTTCCATTCCGGAACAGATCGACGGCTGGTTCTTCTTTGACCGCAATGAGAATGGTTTTGCCATGATCGGCAGAGCGAATTCCACGAAGGAGCTGTCCGATACGCAGGAGGAGCTGATCCGCCGCCTGAAAGAACGCGTGGAGGCGGATCGGGACCATACCTGGTTCATCGGTGTCGGAACGACCGTCAACCGGATCAGTGATATCGAGAAAGCATACTACTCGGCGAACAAAGCGCTTTCCTGGCGTTTCATCACAGGACTGAATCAGGTGGCCTTCTCGGGCGGGAAGGGCAGCGTGGATGCGGGGAGCTCCATCGGGCACGATTCCCCTGCCGTTTTTGCACTGGAGGATCCTGCGATTCCCCCTCAGCTGGATGTTTCCGGCGCCGTCATGAATGAGAATTCCAGGAAAATGCTGGAGAACTTCCTCAAGACCGGTACCTATGAAGAAGCGGAACCCTTTATGGAAGGGGTGTTTGATTCGATCGGGGAGAAAAATCTCGGATCCTATCTCTTCCTGACGTATCTTTCCATGGACCTGTATTTTGCCATGGTAAGGTTTTTACGTGAGCTTGGGCGCCGGGTCGACGAGATTGATGAGAAATGCGGTGATATCAACGCCCTTCTCAAAAACCGTGTCACCGTGGAGGAGGCAAGAGACTACCTGACAAAGTATCTGAAGGAGCTTATCCTTCTGAGAGACCATAACACGGAGAAACGCTATGGCCGGATCCTGCAGGATGCGGTCGCCTATATCGATGAGAACTTTGACCGTGAGGACATTTCCCTGAACCGCGTCGCGCAGACTATCGGGATGAGCCCGAATCATTTCTCCTCGATCTTCTCGCAGGAAATAGGAATGACATTCATCGAATACCTGATCAGCAGGAGGATGGAGCGGGCGAAGGAGCTCCTTCGGACGACGCAGCTGAGAAGCTCTGAGGTTGCGTACCGGGTCGGGTACCGGGATCCGCATTATTTCAGCTCCACGTTTAAGAAGATGCAGGGTATGACGCCCCGGGAGTACAGGATGTCGTGCCAGGAGCAGGGGGGATCTGTATAAACATGGTAAGAAAGGCTTTTCCCAGATTCCTCTCGATGATCGAGAATATGAATCTGACCAGCAAGCTGGCTATCATGGCTGGCGTTCTTTCCATTCCGTTCGTCTTTCTGTCCGTGTTTCTCCTGGTCATGCTCGGCAGCCTCGGCGAATCCTATGATTCCATCGCGCAGAATGTGACAAGGGCGAACGTGTACAATATCCATTTCAAAGAGGATATGGATTCTGTGATGTACCAGATGATCGCGCGGTCTCTTGGGAAAAATGAGGTCGGATCGGTCGTCAGCATGACCAATCCGGGAACCATGATCGACCAGGCAGAGGCGAGCTTCACGATGCTGGAGAAGAGTTCCTCCTCGCCCGAGGCGGCGCAGGCAGCCGCAAGACTGTGTAAGCTTCTGACAACGCTCAGACGGCACGTGGATGAGATCGACAGCAGCGTCAAGCAGACCGGCAGCTATGAGGACAACATGGAGCGTCTCGAGACGGACATCCGCATCATCACGCAGCTGATCCAGGAGCGCATCACGGAGTATATCTCGTACGAGACGCAGAGCATGGGCGAGATCCGCGAGAAGACGATGTCGGAGAGGGAGAAGGTTGTCCGGATGGCCGTGCTTTTATTTATCCTGGTCATGGCAGTCGCGGCGGTATTTCTCTTCCTGATCACGCGCAGCATCACCCGTCCCGTGCGGCAGCTGTGCGATGCTGCGGAAAAGATCGGGCAGGGGCATTTTGACACGAGGATCATCATTGCTTCCAGCAATGAGCTCGCGATCGTTGGGGACAGCTTCAACCGGATGGCGCAGCAGGTAACCGCCCTGATCGGCGATATCAGGGAGGAGCAGACCTACAACCGCAATATGGAACAGAAGCTCCTCCAGGCCCAGATCAATCCGCATTTCCTGTACAATACGCTGGACAATATCCTGTGGCTTGCAGAAGCCGGAAGGAAGGAGGACGTCCAGGCGCTTGTGATGTCGCTCTCGCAGTTTTTCCGCACCACTTTGTCCGGAGGAAGGGATATCATCACGCTGCGGGAGGAAATCTCCCATGTGGAGGCTTACCTGCAGATTCAGAAGTTCCGCTACCGGGACATCCTTTCCTATGAGATTGATGTGCCGGAGGATCTCATGCAGGTGCCGGTCATCAAGATGACGCTCCAGCCTCTGGTGGAGAATGCTCTCTATCACGGTATCAAAAACAAGAGAGGGATGGGGCTTCTGAAGATCACGGCGTACCGCCGGGATCCCTTTGTGTGCATCGAAGTTTCGGACAACGGGATCGGCATGAAGGAGGAGGACCTGAAGGCCGTCCGGGACCTGGCTTCCGGGCGCAGGGAGATCGAGGCGGACAATACAGGCTTCGGGATAGCGAACGCCGCCAAGAGGCTGCGCCTGAACTTCGGAGAGCAGTATGTCATCAGGATCGACAGCACTTACGGGGAAGGAACCACCGTTACGGTTTACAATCCCGGGAAAGCATCCGCTGCAGAATCTGAAGGGGACTATTGTGATCCGGATGGCTGAACAGGTACGTTTGCAGGATCAGAAAAAAGTCGACTTTTTTCGTAAAAAAGTCGACTTTTTGGTTTTTTCCACCAAAATCAGTAAATTTTAATACCGGAGAATAGTGAAATTATTGAACTTTTTTCCGAAATTGTTCCATTGAGGCAATACAGGTCGGGGCATAAAATAAGTACAACCAAAAAATTGGAATGGCGGGATGAACCGCCGGAAAAGGAGGATTTTTTATGAGAACGAAATTGGTTGCGGGTCTTACGATTGCAATGGCAGCGGGTCTTTGTTTCGGCGCTATGACAGCCAGCGCGGATGAAGAGCTGGTAAGCATCGGCTTCGCACAGGTCGGACATGAGTCTGACTGGAGAACAGCTTCCACGAAGTCCTGCCAGGATGTCTTCAGTGAGGAGAACGGATACAACCTCAGC
>ONVT01000034.1 GCA_900321365.1 uncultured Eubacteriales bacterium
AGATGATCATGATTCTGCCTTTCCTCTTGATCACCTTGCACTTCTCGCACATCGGTTTCACAGATGAACGAACCTTCATTCCGGCATTCCTCCTTTCTGTCACGGTCTGTTATCTGAGGCGCAGGAAAAGGGCGCACGAAGCCCCTTCGCCGCAGACACTCGACTATTATATGTCAGGGAAAGAAGGAATGCAAGAATTATTTTTCAAGCGCCTGCCTAAGGTCCGCGATGAGATCCTCCTTGTCCTCCAGACCGCAGGACATGCGGACCAGGCCGGCCGGAACCCCGGCCTTCTCCAGCTCCTCATCGCTCATCTGGCGATGGGTGCTTGTGGCAGGATTCAGGCAGCAGGTGCGCGCGTCCGCCACATGGGTCTCAATCGCCGCCAGCTTCAGCTTCTTCATGAAGCTCTCGGCCATGGCGCGCCCGCCGGAAAGCTCGAAGGAGACAACGCCGCATCCGCCGTTTGGCATGTATTTCCTGGCGAGTTCATAGTAAGGGCTGGATGGAAGACCAGAATAATGGACCTTCGTCACCAGCGGATGAGATTCGAGGAACTGCGCCACCGCCAGGCCGTTCTCCACATGGCGCGCCATACGCACGTGAAGGGACTCCAGTCCCAGGTTCAGGTAAAATGCGCTCTGCGGCGACTGTACGCAGCCGAAATCTCTCATCAGCTGTGACGTCGCCTTCGTGATAAATGCCCCCTCCCGGCCGAACTTCTGAGCATAGACAATCCCATGATAGGAATCATCGGGCGTAGTCAGTCCCGGGAAAAGCTCCGGATGCGCCATCCAGTCGAAACGCCCGCTGTCCACAAGAGCTCCGCCGACCGCCGATCCATGGCCGTCCATGTACTTGGTGGTCGAGTGGGTGACAATATCCGCGCCCCACTCGATCGGCCGAAGATTCACCGGTGTCGGGAAGGTGTTGTCCACGATCAGAGGGACGTTGTGGCGGTGCGCAGCCGCGGCAAATTTCTCGATGTCAAGAACCGTGAGCGCGGGATTGGCGATCGATTCCCCGAACATCGCCCTGGTATTCGGCCGGAATGCCGCATCCAGTTCCCCGGGGGTCGCATCCGGCGATACAAAGGTGGATTCAATGCCCATCTTCGCCATGGTAACCTTGATCAGGTTGTAGGTTCCCCCGTAGATCGTCGAGGAGGCAACGATGTGACTGCCGCACTCGCAGATGTTGAAGAGCGCGAAGAAGTTTGCCGCCTGTCCGGAGGATGTCAGCATTGCGGCGCTCCCGCCCTCCATCGCGGCGATCTTTGCCGCGACATAATCACAGGTGGGATTCTGCAGACGGGAATAAAAATATCCCGACGCCTCCAGGTCAAACAGTTTTCCCATGTCCTCGCTGGTATCATACTTGAAGGTCGTGGACTGAATGATCGGGATCTGGCGCGGTCCCCCGTTCTCAGGTGTGTATCCTGCCTGCACGCATTTTGTTCCGATTCCCTGCTGACTCATGATTCCTTCTCCTTCTCTGTAAAGATGTCTTCTTGCCGCATTCATCCCTGACCGGCTGACACCCGACTACTTTGCTTTTCTCTGTCTGCCAAAAGATCAGATTCCTTTTTAAGGACTGACCCGTCTTTTGACAGATCAGATATATCTTCTAAACATAACAGAATTATCTGCTCTCGAGCCATTTAAGCATCTCCTCCCTGCCGGGGATCGATACCGACGCGCCCGGCCTGGAAACCGCGATCGCGGACGCAGCGCTCGCCTTTCTCAGTGCCTCCTCCGGTGAGCTTCCCTCATAATACAGCGTGATAAAGTATCCGGTAAAGGTGTCCCCCGCAGCCGTTGTGTCTACAGCCTGCACGCGAAAGGCGGGAACTGTAGTCCTCTCTCCGCCGCAGGAGAAGACAGCCCCTTCGCTTCCGAGCGTCAGCACAACCTTCGTCTGCGGAAAATGCTCTTCCAGGCATCTTATGATCTCCTCCGCCTCTGACTTCCCGGTGATCTGTCCGCCCTCCACCTCATTGACGAACAGCAGGTCAATGGCGGAGTAGTCAAATGACTTGAGCTGCTCTTCCATCGGAGACGGATTGAAGCATATCTTCATCCCCTTCTTCGCCGCAAGATTAACAAGAATGTCGAGGGAACTGATCTCATTCTGGATCAGAAGGACGTCCCCCTCATCAAAATGCTCCAGCACCTCACGGATATATGCCTCATCGATCCTGCGGTTGGCTCCTCCGAACAGGACAATGCTGTTCTGTCCCCCGGCATCCACCTGGATCAGGGCATTCCCGCTCTTGACATCTACCCTGCGGATCAGACTGGTGTTCACACCGGCTTCCTCAAGCGCTTTCAGCAGCATCGCTCCATCATCTCCGACCATCCCGGCATGCCAGACCTGTGCTCCGGCCCGCGACAGCGCGATCGACTGGTTCAGTCCCTTTCCTCCGCAGTTCACATCGATGCCGGAAGAGGAGATCGTCTCTCCGGGCATGACGATATGATCCACATGGTATACAGTATCGATGTTCAGCGAACCAAAACTGAGAATCTTCATATTCTTTCTTCCTTTCTTCTGCGCGTCCCCGATATCCGGCACCATTGAGGCCGGCCTGAAGCATGGTATCCGTTTTCCTGGTTTCTTTCATTGAAGTACGAAACTGATTATACCCTACACGCACCTGAGAAAAAAGCCCCCGGAAGCAAACCCGCTTCCGGGGCTTTTGACTGGCTGGTGAACGGATCAGCAAAAACCCTGATTGCCGGCCGTAAAGAGTATTCATTTCTTCTCCGTCTTTTTCCCTGCCTTTTTCTCTGCCTTTTTGTCCAGCTCCTCCTGCAGCACTTCCTTGTACCCGTCGAATTCTTTCAGTCTCTCCTTTGTAACCTCCGGATACTTTGGATTCATATCCTTGAGGGTATGAAGGATGATCTCACTGACGACCAGGCGCATGTACCACTTGTGGTCCGCCGGCACGACATACCAGGGCGCCTCCTTCGTCGCGGTTTTGTTGATCGCGATCTCAAACGCTTCCTGATAATCATCCCAGTACTTGCGCTCCTCGAAGTCGGATCCGGAGAACTTCCAGTTCTTTTCCGGCTCTTCGATCCGCGAGAGGAAACGGCGCGCCTGCTCGGTCTTCGAGACATTCAGGAAGATCTTGACAGTGCGGACGTTGTTGTGCCACAGATATCTCTCGTAATTGCAGATATCCTCATAGCGGTAATCCAGAATCTTGTCATAGTCAATCCGCTCCGCGTTCGCCTGGTTCTTCCAGAGCTTCTTCACACGGTAGATCAGAACCTCTTCATAATGAGAACGGTTGAAGACAGCGATCTCGCCCTTCATCGGAGTATTCGCTTCGATCCTCCATAGAAAATCGTGCGCCGCGTCCAAAGCAGAGGGTGACTTGAAAGCGATCTCGTTCAGGCCATGTGGAGACAGGCAGGTGAGCACCGCCGCGATGGTTCCGTCCTTTCCGGCAGCGTCCATCGCCTGGAACAGGAAGATCACGCCCTCCTTCTTGTCCGCATACAGTTTCTTCTGAAGCTCCGAGATCTTCTCAAAGTTCTTCTTCATTCTCGCCTCGGCCTTCTCGCGGTCCTTCTCAAGGGAAGTCTCTTTGGTCGACACTTTGCTCAGCTTGAACTTCCTGTCACCATCATACCTGTACTTTTTTAACATTTTGTCCTCCTCTCCATTTGACTGGGACTGTATTCTATTTGCCTGACTGGCTCATCCATTACAGCGGTTTTCCAACCGCTGATCATCTCTGACATACAGATACCGATCTATGCGGCTGTTCATATTGCGGTTGAAAAGCACATAATCAGGATTAATCCGAAACATGCCGGCAGGTTCTGATGACAGGATGTCATTTCCCCTCTTTGTCCTCCAGATAGATCACCTGCCCTGATTCCTTCTCGATATGATCCACCTCGATATACTGCCCGGGATCCGGGGGGAGATTCTTCTTCTGCACTCGCGCCTTCGCGACCCGGTCCACGATATACAGGATCAGCGCCAGCGTGGGGACGCCGATCAGCATGCCGATGAAGCCAAAGAAACTGCCGCCCACGACAACAGCAACGATGACCCAGAAGGAGGTGATTCCCGTAGAGTCGCCCAGGATCTTCGGGCCGATCAGGTTCCCGTCCACCTGCTGCAGGATCAGGACATAGATCAGGAAGATAATCCCCTTCGGCGGGTCTGTCACAAAGATCAGGATGACCGTCGGGGTCGCCCCGATGTAGGGACCGAACACAGGAATGATGTTTGTGACCCCCACGACAAATGAGCACAGGATCGGATACGGCATCCGCATGATGAGCATGCTGACGAAGCAGATCAGTCCGATGACCGCCGAGTCAAGGATCTTTCCGACGATAAACCCGTAGAAAATGTCGTTCGCCTTCCGGCCAATCTCGAGCACCATATTGGCCCTGTTAATATCGAACACCGCGTACAGCAGCCGCTTGATATGTCCCTTGTAGCTCTCCTTGAAAAGCAGCATGTAGATCGCGAGGAACAGCCCGATCAGGAAATTGGCAAAAATCATGATCGCGTCCGTTCCGAGGGACGTCGCCTTGGAGACAATGTCATTGCTGTTGTTGATGTCTACATTCAGATAGCTGCTGATCCAGTTCACCGCGTTCTCGATAAACGCCTCGATCCGTCCGCTGGTCTTCGCATCTGCCATCGCGTCCGCGAACTGATGCCCCGTCAGGTCATCCGCCCAGTCGATCACGCCTCTGATCTTTTCATGCAGGTGCTCCATGAGGTTTTGAACCGCCTCAAAAAACTGCGGGGCGACAAAGGAGAAAAACGCTACGATCAGGCCGACAAGAATCACGGAAGACAAAACCACGCAGCCGATCCTGATCCACTTTTGAGCCCTCCTGCCCGGCTGCTTCATCCCGCGCTTTTCCCGAAACGCATAGAAATGCCTCTCCATGAATTTCATCATGGGGTTCATCAGAAACGCCATGGCAAAACCGATCAGGATCGGCCGGAGCACCCCCAGGATTACCTTTACAGCGCTCTTCAGGGCTCCGAATTTTGCGAACACGAAAAAGAACACAATCGAGGCAAACACAATCAGGAGAATCTTCTTCTCCCTGTCCGTAAACCTCAGACGCGCTTTCCCCGCCGCGCTATTCTCCTGTTCTCTGTCTTTTCCCATTCTTTCTGTCTCTGACTCAGGATCTGCAAATAAATAACTGATACATCCTGCCTGTCTTTTCCTTCGACTGTACCAGGCAAAAAACCTTACATCGCTCAGGTTCTGTCCGGATATAACCTGTGTTTAAAATTCAAAGAGCAGGTCGCCATAGGACGGCATCGGCCACATCTCTTTATCCACGATCATCTCCAGGCGGTCCACCGGGGCGCGGAGCGCCTCCATCGCCGGGCAGATCTGGCGGTGACAGAACACTGCCCTCTCCCGGCTTCCGCTCAGGTTCTGCATTTGAGAACAAAGGCGGATCAGCTCCTTCAGGGCCGCATCGGCCTTTTCCAGAAGATCCGTTGACTCCTCAAGAAGCCGTCTCTGGACACCGGCACCCGCACCGATGTCATCCAGGCTTCGGATTGTCTCCGCAAGGGAGCCCGTCCAGCGGATCACGGACGGAATGATGGACTTGGAAGCCATATCCACCATGGTCATCGCCTCGATATGGATGATGTTCGCGTAGTTCTCGTACTTGATCTCGACACGGCTCTCCAGTTCGGATCTTGTAAAGACCCTGAACTTTTCGAACATCCTGACGGAAGAGTCGTTCACCAGAGACGGAACCGCGTCCACCATGGAGGGCAGATTCGGAAGCCCTCTCCTCTCAGCCTCCTTCACCCACTCGGCAGAGTATCCGTTCCCGTTGAAAATGATCTTCTGATGTTCGGTAAGGTATCTGCGGATCAGCGCATGCAGCGCCGTCTCAAAATCATCCGCCTTCTCCAGTTCGTCACAGGCATCGGAAAATGCCTCCGCCGTGATCGTGTTCAGCACGATATTCGGCGCCGCGATGGAGTCCCGTGATCCGACCATACGGAATTCGAATTTGTTCCCCGTAAACGCAAACGGGCTTGTCCGGTTCCGGTCTGTGGCATCCTTGGAAAAGTCCGGCAGGGTGCTTGCCCCGGTTTTCAGCTTCCCTCCCCGGATGGAGCTTGTGGCCTCTCCGGTCTGGATCAGCTGCGTGACCAGATCCTCCATCTGATCCCCGATAAATACGGAAATCACAGCAGGCGGGGCCTCATTCGCGCCAAGCCGGTGGTCATTGCCCGGATCCGCGGCGGATTCCCGAAGCAGGTCCGCGTGTTCGTCCACAGCCTTCAGGATGCAGGCAAACACCAGGAGGAACTGGTTGTTCTGATGGGGTGTCTTGCCCGGCTCGAGCAGATTGATCCCGTCATCGGTCTGCAGGGACCAGTTGTTGTGCTTGCCGGACCCGTTCACGCCCGCAAACGGTTTTTCATGGAGCAGGCATCGCATATCATGCCAGGAGGCAACCCTCTTCAGTGTCTGCATGACAATGTGGTTGTTGTCTACAGCCAGGGACGCACTCTCATAGATCACCGCAAGCTCATGCTGGGCGGGGGCTACCTCATTGTGCTGTGTCTTGGCCGGAACGCCCAGCCTCCACAGCTGCTGGTTCACATCCCGCATGAAAGACGCGACCCTCGTCCGCAGCGATCCGAAGTAATGGTCATCCAGCTCCTGGCCCTTCGGGGGCATGGCGCCGAACAGCGTGCGTCCTGTATAGACCAGGTCCTTGCGCCTGTGGAACATCTTCTTGTCCACAAGAAAATACTCCTGCTCCGGACCGACATATGGACGGACCTTCTTCGATGTGGTATTGCCGAAAAGACGGATCAGCCGCAGGGACTGTCTGTTCAGGGCGTCCATGGAACGAAGAAGCGGCGTCTTGAAATCGAGGGCTTCCCCGTTGTAGGAGCAAAAGGCAGTCGGGATGCACAGGATCGCGCCGGCGGCATCCTTTCGCACAAAAGCCGGAGACGTCATGTCCCATGCCGTGTATCCCCTCGCCTCAAAGGTCGCGCGCAATCCTCCGGAAGGAAATGACGACGCGTCAGACTCTCCCTTGATCAGGTTCTTCCCGGAAAGCTCCATCAGGACCTTCCCATCCTCACCCGGAGAGGCAAGGAAGCAGTCGTGCTTCTCCGCGGTTGCCCCGGTCAGCGGCTGGAACCAGTGGGTATAGTGGGTTGCCCCCTTCTCGATCGCCCACTGCTTCATGGCCTCCGCAATCTCGTCCGCAACAAGGTGGTCCAGCGTTCCACCCTCATCCATCGCCTTGTGCAGCGCCAGGTAGACCTTCTTCGGAAGGCGCGACCTCATCACACTGTCCGAAAAAACATCCTCCCCGTAAATATCCGCAACGTTGAATCCTTCTTCCATACTTACTCCGCACTCCTTCCTGACTGATGTACATAACTCTACATCACGCAGGTCTGTAGTGCAAGGGGGTACTGTTTCGCGATGCCGCCGCCCGGGGCTCACTCCACACTATTAAGGTAGACATCCTCCCTCTGGTGGAAACCGCCTTCGATGATGACTTCATCGATATTCTCCTTCGTCACCGCGATGGGCTCGAGCGCGTAGTAAGGGATCTGGGCGCTTCCGTCCTCCATCGTCTCGGTGACAGGGACAGACCCTGACGGATCCGTGATGTCTTCCCCCTTCGCCAGGGCGACCGCAAGCTTTGCCGCCACGGATGCTTCCTTGTCGACCGACTTATAGACAGTCATGGTCTGGGTACCCTCGACGATCCTCTGGCACGCGCTCAGCTCCGCGTCCTGCGCGACAACCGGGACCGTCCCCGCCATCTTGTTCTCGGCCAGGGCGCGGATCGCCTGACCGGCCAGGTCGTCATTGCCGCACATGATGCCGTCGACCCTGCCCCCGTTCTCTTCCAGGCCTTCCCTGACCGCGTCAAACGCCAGCTCCGCGAGCCAGTTGTCACAGAAGGTCGAATAGACGATGTCGATGCCGGTTCCCTCCAGTGCTTCCTCGAAGCCCTCTCTTACGAGATCCACATTGTAATCACTGGAGGAACCCTGGATCTGGAAGATGTCTCCGCCGTCCGGGAGACTTTCTGCAAGGGCCTGTCCCATGAGGGTGCCCACCATGCGGTTGTCAAAGGATATGTAGAGGTCGCAGCCCGCGTTGCGGATCAGGCGGTCATAGCTGATGATCCGGATGCCCTCCTGCTGCGCCTTCTTCACCACATCGCCCAGCGCTCCCGCGTCGATGGGGATGATCGTGATCACGTCCATCTTCTTGTCGATCAGGTATTCGATCTGGGAGATCTGCTCCTCCACGTCCCCGTTCGCGTTCTGGACATTGACCTCGGCACCCAGGTTCTGCGCGGTCGCCACGAATACGTCCCGGTCCCTGAGCCAGCGTTCAATGACAAAGGAATCAAAACAGATCCCGATCTTAACCTTCTCTTCTTTCATTTCGCTCATGGTCTCGGACTCATCCGCTGTCTTTCCTCCGGCTCCGGAACAGCCCGCCGCCAGTATGGCGCACGTAAGCAGCATTGCTGCCATTCGGATATAGCCAGGCCAGCCACAATGTCTCATACTAAACCCCATTCAGCCGCCTTCGGCCGGCGGCATTTCTCCCGAAAACACTGCTTTTCTTTTCGTCCGGCTGCATCAGCCAGAAAACACTTACATCATTATCTCCAGTCAATGTCCCACAGAACCGGTCTGCAAGCACTGCACAGGATCTGATCTGTCACTCCTGCTCTCTGTATTCCCTGGGCGTCATCCCGGTCTGCTTCTTGAAGATCCGGCTGAAATAATTCGGATCCGCGTAGCCCGACTGCAGGCCCGCCTCCCGGATCGAGATAACCGGGCGCTTCAGGAGCATCTTCGCGTTGCTGATCCTCAGGGCTGTCAGGTATTCGATGAAGTTCTCCCCGACCTCCTCCTTGAACAGCTTGCTGAAATAATACGGGCTGACATTCACCTCTTTGGAAACGTCGTCCAGGGACAGCTCCCTCTGGAAATTCTCCTGGATGTATTTGCAGGCCCGCGACACCGTCGACTCGTCCTTCTCCTCCGCCTGGTTGTGGATCGTTCCGGCAATGGAGGTCATGTTGTCCAGGAACCATTCCCTGATCTCCATCGCGTTTTTCAGCGCATTGACCTGCGTGAGATAATCCTTGCGATAGTCAAACGCGTAGTTTACGGATCCGGCCGTAAACGCGTCGTGCTCGGAACGAAGGACCAGCTCGAGCGCCTTCAGGCGCATGCTGTCGAGATCATCGGGATCGTGCCGTACCATCCAGTCACAGAACAGGCTGACCTTCTCCCTGACAGCTGCCACGTCTCCCCTGGAAAGCGCGGTAAAGGCATCCCGCTCCAGCTCGACAGGATAATCATCCTCCAGCACGCCTCTCTCGGAAATGTCCTCGATGTGCACCACTCTCGCGCGGGAGTCGCGCAGCGCGTTGACCGCCTCCAGATAGCTGAGCCGAAGATCCGCAAACCGGCAGATTCTTCCGATGCCCGCCCGAAACCGCATGGACAGCATCTGGCTCAGGCGCTGAAGGAGAGACCTCATGTTATTGATGGCTTCGATTCTCTCGTCATAGGTGATCGTCTCGTCCTCGTGCGGGACGACAACCACGATCCTGTCACTCATGACAGGGCCGATGATGCAGCGCTGGAACGACTTGATGACGGAACGGATCTGCATGTAGTTTTCCTGCGCCTTCACGCGGCTCTCCACCGGGCTCAGGAGCCCGTCCTCCGGATTCGATGATCCAAACCAGATCACCTCCACATAGGCATCCTTCTCCCGGATCTCCAGCAGCTGGCGGTAATACTCCTCATCCTGCATGTCATCCGAGAGCAGCATTCCCGTGACAAACCCGTTCTCGACGACGGGAATGATGGTTTCGAGTTTCTCCTGTATCTTCAGCTGGTCCGACCTTCTTTCCCGGATCCGGTCAACCTTCCGCATCCCGTCCTCCACCGTCCGGATGACCACGTCCCGCGAAACCGGCTTCATGATGTACTGCTCCACCCCGAGCGAGATTGCGTCCTGCGCATAGTCGAACTTGTCAAACGCGGATACGACATAGAACAGGCACGAGGAGTTGAAGGAACGGATCTCCCGGATCGCGGCGATCCCGTTGATGCCCGGCATCTGGATGTCCATGAACACGATGTCCGGATGGAAATTCTCCGCCTGCTCGATCGCCGTCCTTCCCGTCTTGGCAGTAGCGATCTCCACTTCATCCTGGAACTGCCTTGAGATAATCTCTTTCAGAGACTCCACCATGATGCCTTCATCATCCGCTATCAGAATTCGGTACATACTCTGTCTATTCCTCCTGCTCTGCGTCTCTTCCGTCCACCGGCAGAAGAACCGTTACTTCCGTTCCCATACCCGGGCCATCGCTCCATATGCTGAAAAGACCAGGCCGGTTATAATACAGCTCCAGACGCGAGATCACGTTTTCGATCGCGATTCCGGTTGAATTCTTCCCTTCCTCCCGCTGGGTCTGGAGCGCGGCAGTGTCTCTTGCCGTGATCGTTTCAAGCTGCCGGCGCGTCATACCGGCCCCGTTGTCCGAGACCGTGATCCGGACACAGTCGGTTCCGGTCTCATTCTCATTCTCCGGAACATAGTCCACCGAGAGCGTGACGATCCCGTTCTCATGGTCATCGTGGATCCCGTGCTGGATCGCGTTTTCCACGATGGGCTGAAGAATCATGCTGGGCATCCTCGTATCCAGGTCGATTCCCTCCTCGATCTGCTTCTCATAATGGATATCGCCCGAAAACCGCACATTCAGGATGTAGATATAGTTGTCGACCGAATCGATCTCCTCGCTGAGGGCCGCGTCGCCCCCCGTCTTCTTGACGTTGTAGCGGAAGAACTGGGCCATGCGTGACAGGAAATGCTCTGTCCTCTCCGCCCCCTCCATCATCGCCAGCTGCGATCCTGCATTCAGGCTGTTGAACAGAAAGTGGGGATTGATCTGGGCCTGGAGGAACTTCAGCTGCGCCTCCTTCAGGTGGGCCTCCATGGAGAGCTCATTTTCCTTCATCTGCGCCTCCTTCACCATGGAGGCGCGCTGAGAGTCGATATACGTCCGGATGCTCACGAGCATCTTGTGAAATGCGTTCGTGACCACGCCGACCTCATCCGGCCGCTCCGACTGCCGCACATCCACGCTGAAGTCTCCGCCGGCCACGCTCTCTGCCGCAGCGGAGAGCTCCCTCAGGGGGCCGATCATCGCCCGCACGCTCATCACGCACAGCATCAGGGCAAATGTGCTGACCACCAGGATCATCAGAAAGCTCATGCGCTCCATGGTCTTCATGCTGCGCAGCAGGGACAGGTAGTTCTCCGTGTTCTGGGAAAACCGCTTGCTGTTCAGGGTATAGATATAATCGTTGATGTACTGAAATAGTGTGCTGGCAGTGGCATAGGCGGCCTTGTATTCCTCCACGTTCCTGCCGCGCCGGGCCTGGATCGCGTCTTCCGCGACCGCCAGATAGGACTGTGTCATGAACCGGATGTTCTTCTCCAGCATCAGGATTTCATTTCCCACATCCCTCTCGTTCAGGTCGTCCGTCTGGGACCTGAGCTCCTGTTCATAGCGGTAGAAATCCTCCAGGGACGAGGAGCTCTTCGTGCTCAGGTAATCATACATGCTGCTCTGGGACCTGGAGAGCGTATCCCCCAGGTTCATGATCACGGCATTGGACGCGAACACTTCGTGAATCTGGTCGACGGTCTTGCTGGTCTGGCGGAATACAAAGAGATTCACGCCAAGCGCCATCAGCAGGGCCATCGCGACAACGATCGAGATACGTGTCTGAACAGAGGAGAAGAACCGGATCCTGTTTTTATTCATCCCTCTTCCTCCGCCTGCTGCCTGAGCGCTTCCTGCTCCCTCTCA
>ONVT01000063.1 GCA_900321365.1 uncultured Eubacteriales bacterium
ATCCTTTTATACCGATGACGGCCATGAATATTGCCGGCTTATTGAAATCGGATAAGATACATGATAACATTATATAAATTGCGTAATACGCAGGAACCGGGCATGCGTGCAGGGAGAATGATTGCCTGAAACGAAAAAGCTGAGCTGCGCGGCAGTGATCGCAGAAAGGGAAGAAACATGAGAGATAAGCTGAGGACCGGCACGCTGAGAATAACCGTGATCAGCGCCGCTGTCATTGTGCTGCTTCTGGTTTTATCTACGTTTCTGACGGGCGTCAGCGCCCGGAAAAATACAGAAAAAGCGGTTCACGTTGTCAGCAATTTCTATCTGGGCGAACTGGCGGGCCGGAGAGAGCAGGTCGTAGCCTCCAATATATACAGCAACATTCAGAATATTGACCACGCCCTGGAGCTGCTGGACGAAACCGATCTGTCGGATATGGAGCATCTTCAGGCCTTTCAGGCCAGGATGAAAAAGCTCTACAGCGCCGAGAAGTTTGCATTCGTGGATACCGGCGGGACGATCTATACTTCCCAGGGGCCGATCTACAACATCGGCGATTACAGCTTTGACTATATGACCATTGCAGGCCCGCAGGTATCCATCAAAGACATCAACACCGAGGACAAAAAGGTCGTCATCGCCGTACCGGTCGAGCATTTGCCCTTTAACGGGCAAACGCTGACCTGCTGCTTCATGGAAATCGATATGGACGTCCTGCTGGAGGGACTGTCTCTCCAGTCTGACGCCAACGGCGTGACCTTCTGCAACCTGTATGACAGGACCGGCATTTCCCTGACCAACGTGGTTCTGGGCGGACTGGCCAGCAGCGATAATCTTCTGGATGCTCTGACCATCGCCGTATTTGAGGATGGCTCCTCTTTTGAACAGGTGAATGGGGACTTCTCTGCCGGACGGGAAGGCGTCATCACCTTCAACTACAACGGCATCGAAGAGACCCTGTATTATCTTCCGGTCACGGGCACGGACTGGATGCTTACCTATCTGATCCGGGAAAGCGTCGTCGGTGAGCAGATCAATATCATTACCAGGGCCATTATCAACCGCAATCTGATGCAGAGCGTTCTCACCACGCTCCTGGTGTTCGGCATATTCTTTGTCGTCGTTACCCAGAATCGAAAGAACAGCCGCCTCATGCTGGAAAAAGAGACGGTGGAGGCCGAGAACAGAGTCAAACAGCAGGAGCTGGAGACGCGGCTGAAGCTGCAGGACCAGCTGTTGCAGCAGGAGCGGCAGAATGAATCCCTGACCGCTTTGCATGAAATGCTGGATTCCGGCCCCTGGTACATGGACTTCGACAAGCAGGGGCAAATGGCCAGCGTCACATGGTCGGACACGTTCCGCCGGATGCTGGGCTACAACAGCAAAGAGGATTTTCCCGACAAGCTGGAATCTTGGTCCGATCTGCTGGCCAAGGACGACAAGGAGCGCGTACTGAAGCAATTTTACGACGCGATCAACGATTATACCGGCCGGACGGCCTATGATGTCGAGTATCAGCTGAAAACAAAAAAGGAAGGCTGGCGCTGGTTTCATGCCATGGGCCAGCTGACACGCCGGCCCGACGGCACCCCCATCACTTATATCGGCATCTTTGTGGATATCACGAAGCAAAAACAGATGGAGAAAGCGCTGTCGGAGCAGCAGGAAACGCTCAAATCCGCACTGGCGCAGGCAGAGGAGGCGAATGCCGCAAAAACCTCCTTCCTGTCCTCGATGAGCCATGAGATCCGCACACCCATGAACGCCATCATCGGACTGAATACCCTTGCGCTCCAGGATCCGGATCTGAACGACCTCACGAGGGAACGCCTTCAAAAGATCTCCGAAAGCGCGAAGCATCTGCTCTCCCTGATCAATGGGATTCTGGATATGAGCCGGATCGAGAGCGGAAGAATGGCGCTGAAGAATGAGGAATTTTCCCTGCAGGAGGTTCTGGAGCAGATCAACACCATGATCAACGGCCAGTGCCAGGAGAAGGGACTGTCTTATGACTGCCGCATCACCGGCAAGGTCAACAGCTATTATATCGGCGACGATATGAAGCTCAAGCAGATCCTCCTCAACATTCTGAGCAACGCCGTCAAATTCACTCCGGCCGGCGGAAGCGTCACCTTCCTTGTGGAGCCCCTCAGCAGCTTCGAGGACAAGGCGACCCTGCGCTTCATCGTGAAGGACACCGGAATCGGCATGGACAAGGACTTTCTGCCGAAGGTTTTTGATACCTTCTCACAAGAGGACGAGGGCAAGGCGAATAAGTACGGCAGCACCGGTCTGGGCATGGCCATTACCAAAAACCTTGTGGAAATGATGAACGGCAATATTTCCGTCGAAAGCGAAAAGGGCGTCGGCACCACCTTCACCGTTTCCGTGACCCTCCGGACCTCGGATAAGGAGAGGATGCACGAGAATTTGGAGATGCGTCCGCAGGATCTGCGCGTCCTGATCATTGACGACGATCCCGACGCCTGTGC
>ONVT01000176.1 GCA_900321365.1 uncultured Eubacteriales bacterium
GATGCCATGGTGTCAGCGAAGCTGACGGAGTCCTGATGCCATAGTGAAATCGTCCAAAACGGAAAAGAATTTCGTTCGCGAGTATAATAGTGATAGTATAACAGAATTGAGATTTGGGAATTCATGAAAAAGAACCATCAGTCAGTCTATCTGAATACGATTTTCCTGCTCCTGATCTTCGGGTTTGCCGCCGCCAATATCATCCGGCCTCAGAGAGAGAGAAGCGAGGCTGAGAACCGCACCCTGGCGCAGCGCCCGGCGCTCACGTGGGATACGCTGATCTCCGGCAGGTTCGCGAAGGACTATGAGAGCTATCTCGCTGACCAGTTTATTCTTCGGGACGACTGGATCACGCTCAGGACCGGTATTGAGAGGGCGGCGCTGAAACAGGAGATCAGCGACGTTTATTTTGCCCGGGACGATTACCTGATTGAGAAGCATTCAGGGACATTCACGCAGGAGACGGCAGAGCAGAACATAGCCAGGACCGGGGCATTCTTCCGGAACCTGAGTGAGACCTATTCGCCGGAACACCTGACCTGCATGGTGGTTCCGAACGCAGTGGATATCCTGTCGGAGAAGCTTCCGGCGTTTGCGGATCCCTATGACGAAGAGGAGTATCTGGAGAAGATCCGTCAGGCGCTTCCGGAGGGCGTGTGGTTTGACGCGTCGCAGGTGCTGCGGGATTCCCACGAGGAGAACGAGGACAGGCAGCTCTACTACCGGACAGACCATCACTGGACGACGGGTGCCGCGTTTGATGCATGCAGGGCGTGGGCCGCAGAGAAAGGACTCGGATCGATGGACGAGGACCAGTATGACGTATCGACAGTGACCGATTCGTTTGAGGGCACCATCGCTTCGAAGCTCGGAATTTCCGGGAGGGACGATTCCATCGAGCGGTGGGATCCGAAGGAGTCGTTTGATTACTATCTGGTCTACGGGCAGTCCGATGATATCCGGAATACGATGTATCAGGAATCTTTCCTGGACACGAAAGACAAATACGCTTATTTCTATGGCGGGAACTACGGTCTGATCGAGACAAAGATGCCGGACAGCCAGACCGGGAGAAGGCTTCTGATTATCAAGGATTCCTACGCCCACTGCTTTGCGCCGTTTACCTGCGGACTCTTTGACGAGGTCGATATGGTCGATCCGAGGTATTACAATGCGAGTATCCAGGATCTGATCGCGTCGAAGTCCTACACGGATATCCTGCTTCTGTTCAACGCTGCCGGATTCGCGGAGGAGACGGCGCTGGCAAGACTTCTGGTCTGAGAAAGGGGAAAAGATGCTATGAGCCTGGCGGATAAAACTTTTATTGATATGTGTACGGATATCCTGGAGAACGGGACGAGCACCGAGGGAGAGAAGGTGCGGCCGCACTGGCCGGACGGAGCGGCGGCCTATACGATCAAGCGCTTCGGCGTCTGCAGCCGTTATGACCTGAGAAAGGAATTTCCGGCCCTGACCCTCAGGAAGACCGCACTGAAGAGCGCAATGGATGAGATCCTCTGGATCTGGCAGCGCAAGTCGAACAACATCCATGATCTCAAATCCCATATCTGGGATGAGTGGGCGGATCCGGACGGAAGCATCGGGAAGGCCTACGGCTATCAGATGGGCGTAAAGCACATTTACAGGGAGGGACTCTTCGACCAGGTGGACCGGGTGCTGTTTGACCTGAAGCACAATCCCTACAGCCGCCGTATCATGACGAACATCTATGTGCATCAGGATCTCCATGAGATGAACCTGTATCCCTGCGCGTACAGCGTGACCTTCAATGTGACCAGAGAAAAGGTGGATCCCGACCCGCTCAGCCCCGCGGCACTCGACAGGATGCCGGAAGCGGACGCAAACGGGGAGCGCCTGGTTCTGAACGCCGTGCTGAACCAGCGGTCGAATGATGTCCTGACCGCAAACAACTGGAATGTCGCCCAGTACGCGATCCTGCTGATGATGATGGCACAGGTGAGCGATATGGTTCCTGGCGAGCTGGTCCATATGATCGCGGACGCGCATATCTATGACAGGCATATCCCGCTTGTCAGGGAACTGATCGCAAGGCAGCCTCTGAAAGCCCCGAAGGTATGGCTGGATCCGGATGTGACTAACTTCTATGATTTCACGACAGACAGCCTGTATTACGAGAACTACGAGACGCATGAGCAGATCCGGAACATCCCGGTGGCGATCTGACAACTGTGGAGAGGTGAGAAAATGAGAATGATTGCGGCGGCGGACAGAAAATGGGGGATCGGGAAAGACGGGAAACTGCTGGTGTCGATCCCTGCCGACATGAAGTATTTCCAGGCTCAGACAACCGGGCACACGGTTATCATGGGGAGAAAGACTCTGGAGAGTTTTCCGGGAGGAAAACCGCTGAAAAACAGACGCAATATCGTCCTGACAAGGCAGAAAGACTTTTTCTGTGAAGGGGCGGAGACAGCGGGCAGCGTCGAAGAAGTCCTGGAGATGATCAGGGATACCAGTTCAGATGAGGTCTACTGCATCGGAGGAGCTGAAATATACCGCCAGTTCCTGCCGCATTGTGACACGGCACTGATCACCAGGCTTGACCATGTCTACGACTCGGACGCATACTTCCCGGATCTGGACCAGGACCCGGAGTGGGAACTGACAGAAGAGAGCGACGAGCAGGTCTTCTTCGACCTGACCTATCATTTCTGTATATACAGACGAAAGAGATAACTGTCCAGGAGCCCGTCATCCGGGTCCACATGGCACAGGAAGATTGCTTCTCGTCCTTGACATAATCATGTGCGTTCCCCTATAGTGTTTGGGAACTGAAGCAGAAAATGATCCAATGATCCGCAACGACCGGTAGAAGGAGAAAGCTGTGATCTATACAGTTACTTTCAGTCCAAGCCTTGACTATGTCGTCAGTGTTGATAACTTCCACACGGGTATTATCAACAGGACCACCTCGGAGAACGTGTATCCGGGTGGAAAAGGAGTCAATGTCTCCATCGCTCTCAAAAACTTCGGCTATGAGAACACCGCCCTGGGATTCATCGCGGGGTTCACGGGCGCGGAGATCAAGCGCCTCCTTCACGGGATCGGTGTACAGAACAATTTCATCAATGTCGAGAAGGGCATGAGCCGTGTCAACATGAAGATCGTCTCTGACACGGAAACCGCGATCAACGGGCAGGGCCCCCAGATCACGGATGAGGACATCGGAATCCTGTATGCAAGGCTGCGCTGCCTGGTCGACGAGGACTACCTGGTCCTCGCGGGCCATATACCGGATGTGCTGCCTCCCACGATGTACGAGCAGGTGCTCGAATTCCTGAACGGCAGGAACCTGAATGTCGTGGTGGATGCGGAGAAGGAGCTTCTGACCGGTACGCTGAAGTACCATCCGTGGCTCATTAAACCGAACAGGGATGAGCTGGGAGACATCTTTGGCGTGAACATCAAAGACCGTGAGGACGCGATTCCATACGCAAAAAAACTGCAGGATATGGGCGCGAAAAATGTCCTCGTGAGCATGGGTGGAGACGGAGCGGTGCTCCTGTCCGCGGACGGTACGATCTACAGTGCGGATGCGCTGAAGGGGAATGTGGTGAGCACTGTCGGAGCGGGAGACTCCATGGTGGCAGGTTTCATTGCCGGATACCTCGGATCGGACGGAAACTATGAGACCGCGTTCCGGCAGGGTATGTGCGCCGGCGCGGCGAGCTCATTCAGCCTCGTAATCCCGGATGCCCGCCAGGTCGCCTACATGATGCGGGCCTCGCATTTTGAGATATCCATCCGTGAAGCGTAATGCGTAATTCGGCTTTCGCATCTGCATGATTCTGCGGGTATCCATTCGGGCGCAATGCTGAATACGGCTTTTCACACCTGCGTGATTCTGGTATAATGGCTGCAAAGAGACAGAAACATACAGGCCCTGAATCGTGCGAAGGATGGTGACAGGATATGAATATCGGTTTTCTTGCGGCAGGAAGCAGAAAAGACCTGATCGAGAATTTCTGCGTTGCATATAAGTATATCCTGGCAAAGCACAGACTCTTCGCCACGGAGATGACCGGCAGGAGGATTGAACAGGCGACGAACCTGAAGGTAAAGAAGTTCCTGGCGGGGGCCGTAGGCGGTGAGAAGCAGTTCATCGACATGATCCAGAGGAATTACATGGATCTGGTGATCTACTTTTACAACCCGATGATGACCAGCCCGAATGAGCCGGATATCGTGGATATCACGAGAGAATGTGACCGCTACGGGATTCCGATCGCGACAAATATCGCGACTGCGGAAGCCATGGTTTTAGGGTTGGAGCAGGGAGACCTGGACTGGAGGGAGTCGATCCGGGCGGAGGACTGACATGAGGGTAATTGCGGGCAGTGCCAGAAGCCTGCCGCTCAAAACACTGCGTGGAAGCACGACCAGACCTACCACGGACCGTATAAAGGAAACACTGTTTAATATGATCGCGGCCGACATTCCCGGAGGCCGCTTTCTTGATCTGTTTTCCGGTTCGGGGGGCATCGGGATCGAAGCACTCAGCAGGGGAGCCTCGATGGCGGTATTCGTCGAGCAGGACAGGGCGGCGCTGCAGGTGATCCGGGAGAACCTGAAGTTCACGCATCTGGAGGACCGCGCAACCGTGATCGGGACAGACGCTGTCAGGGCAGTGGCCTCCATGAATCCTGATGTGTCCTTTGATGTGATCTTCATGGATCCTCCCTATGGCCATGCGCTTGAGCGGAGGGTTCTTGAGGCGATCAGAAACAGCAGCATAGCAGATGAGAATACGCTCATTATCATCGAGGCGTCGGCGGACACGGATTTTTCGTGGCTGGATGAACTCGGCTTTGAGATGAAGCGGGATAAGCGTTACGGTTCGAACAGGCATGTTTTTGTGAAAAGGATCCGGAGATGATCTCACGCAGCAGTACCATGAACAGAAGAGCAGTTTATCCGGGAAGTTTTGACCCAGTGACATACGGACATCTTGATATTATAACCAGGGCATCGCAGACAGTGGACGAATTGATTGTCGGAGTACTGGTGAATCGCGCAAAAATTGCGTTGTTTTCTGTGGAAGAACGTGTTAAGATGTTACAGATTATAACGAAAGACCTTCCGAACGTGAGGGTGGAATCCTTCCAGGGTCTTTTGGTTGATTTTGCGAAGGCTCAGGGCGCCGGTTTTATCGTCCGCGGTCTCCGGGCGATTACGGATTTTGATTATGAGCTGCAGATGTCGCAGACGAACCGGATCATGGCGCCGCAGATCGATACGATCTTCCTGACCACGAGTCTGGAGTATGCGTATCTGAGCAGTACGACAGTGAAGGAAGTGGCTTCGTACGGGGGAGACATTACGAAGTTCGTTCCTGATTATGTCGCGCAGGCTGTGATCGCAAAATACCGGTAACCATAGAACACATTTGGGGAGCAGTAGTTAATAGGGAGAGTGCAGGCGGGACGCCGCGTGCATAGTAAGGAGATTCAATATGGCCAGCAGGATAGAACAGATTATCGAAGAGATTGAGGAGTACATTGACGGCTGCAAGTTTCAGGCGCTTTCATCGACAAAGATCGTAGTCAACAAGGAAGAGCTGGAAGAGATGCTGCGGGAGCTTCGCATGAAGACTCCGGATGAGATCAAGCGTTACCAGAAGATAATCAGTAATAAGGATGCTATCCTCGCGGATGCGCAGCAGAAGGCGGATCAGATAATCGCGGACGCGCAGACGAAAGCGGACCGTATCGTCAGCGAGAGCGAGGTTATGCAGAAGGCGCTCGAACAGTCCAACCGCCTGATCGAGCAGACGAACCAGCAGGCACAGGAGATTGTCGACAACGCGACGAATGATTCGAACAATATCCGTATGAGTGCGATTGCCTATACGGATGAGATGCTGGACAACCTTGAGAAGATCATGGCCCATACGCTGGATACTGCCGGCACCAGATATTCGAACTTTATCAATTCGATTCAGAGCTGCTATGATATCGTGACGAAGAACCGCAGAGAACTCTCGCCGCAGATTGCTCCGAGTGTCTCATACGGAAGAGATGCGGGTGCTGCGGGCGATGGCTCTGAAGCAGAAGAGAGCAAGGATGAACCGAAGGATTGATATAGAACCGGGGGTTTCAGGTTGATTAGAGAGAGGACTTTTCTTTAGAGGTCCGAACATACTGAGGAGGATTCCAGGGGCATCTGTAAACAGAATACAGATGCTCCTGTTTCTTTGCGGGGGCGGCGCCCTGCCCTCTGGCGTGAGGGGCGTGTCGGAGGGCCGCTCTCGCTTATGTCCTCGCGTAGCGGTACTAACCTCGCGCATCTCGCAAGCGAGATGCCCTCGCTAAGTACCGACGCTGCGGATGCCCTCCGACACGCCCCTCACGCCAGAGGGCAGGGCGCCGCCTCTGAAAAAAAACAAGGGAGAGATTATGGGAGAGCAGATCAGGCTGGACAGGTTTCTTGCTCAGGAGGGGATCGGCTCCAGGACGGATGTGAAGAAGATGATCCGCTCCGGGAGAATCCGTGTCAACAGCCAGACAGTTGGAAAGGGCGAGCTGAAGATCGATCCGGAGGAGGACGAGATTCTTGTGGACGACAGGCGCGTCAGCCTGACTGTGCTGCCGACGCTTATGCTGAATAAGCCTGCAGGGGTTGTCAGCGCGACTGAAGATGCACATGACCGGACGGTGATTGGTCTTATCGATGAGCCATGGGCAGGAAAGCTGTTTCCGGTGGGAAGGCTCGATAAGGATACAGAGGGGCTGCTTCTGCTGACCGGCAACGGGCAGATGGCGCATGAGCTTCTGTCTCCGAAGAAGCATGTCGTGAAGACATATTACGCGGTGGTAAGCGGCGCGCCGGATCCGGAGCTTGTCCATCTGTTCCGCGAGGGGATTGACATCGGAGAGAAGAAGAGGACGCTTCCGGCGGAGCTTTTGTTTCTGACGGCGGGAGGTTCATTTCCTCTCATGATTTCATTGTCAGGGGAGGAGGCTCTTAAGGAGACTCCTTCTGAGAAGAAACTGATTGGAGAGAAACCTCTTCTTTCTGAGAAGAAACTGATTGGAGAGAAGTGTTCTTTTTCTGAGAATGAATTGACAGAGATTGAAGCAGATCAAAAGAATGAAATGGCGAAAACTTCATCTTTGACAGAGCTTCCTGTGGGAGTGAGAAGCATCACGCAGAGAGATCTTGACAGATGTGGAGAAGAGGAATGCTGCGTTGTCATCTCAATTAC
>ONVT01000205.1 GCA_900321365.1 uncultured Eubacteriales bacterium
AGATTCTGCTGCCGATTGAAATTCTTCAGTGGCATCAGGACTCCGCCCGCTGTCGCGGGCACCATGGCATCAGGACTCCGTCACCGGCTTCGCCGGTGACACCTCATGCCCAATCATACCCAAATCCGCGGTATATGCAGTTACACTAAATGCCTGCCTTCGGCGTTATGCGTCGATACACCAGGCAGGAACCTTTTTCGTCTCTCTCTCTCCGGAGCGGATCTGATGGAATCTCACCCAGATGCCGGAGTACAGGATATTGCGCAGAAGCTCAACATCCCTGACAATCGGGAGACGCTCAAAGGATCTGCAGCAGCATGCCGCAGTATCCAGCAGGATCTCCTTCAGGATTGTGTCAAAATGTTCTCCGTCCAGTCTCCTGAGTTCGGCCAGGACGTTAAAGTTTCCCGTCCGGACGTCCTCCTCCAGGTCATCGTAGGCATCCATCAGGTAGACAAACTTGCCCAGATAGAAACCGGTCGAGGCAAGATCCTTCTCCCAGCGGTCCCGACGTATGACGCACATCTGCGCAAAGAAGCTTCCAGTGTATCCCGCCGCCCGGTCAATCCTGGCCAGGACATCGGCCATCTTCCCGCCGGAGGAATTCTCTTCCCGGATCTCGTGTCCTGCCCCTGGTGTATTATCACGCATTCCTCCCGCCATGTCCACCCCGGCCTCAGCTTCCATCCTGTGCAGCGCGCGGATGTTCCGGGTCAATGCCCTCTCCTGCCTGGGATAGCGGGCGCGGAGAGCACAGTAATCAGAGTGAAGAAGCATGGCCGTAAACCTTGAGCGAAGCTTTCTCTCGTCACGCCAGTCATCCAGCGCCTTCCGGAAGGCAAGCATCACATTCATGTCTGCCGCGTACGCAATACAGTGGTTCGCCTTCTCCCTGTGCGTTATGCCGGGATGAACCAGGCACCGGGATCTCTTTTCCGTTTCTTCCGGTTCATACAGGCCGGACAGGAGAATCGCCAGAAATGCCGCGTCATAAGACAAAAGGAGCTGCCCCCTCCTGCCATATCTTTCATGCAGCGCATGGCAGAGGCCGCAGTAATAGCTGCGATACAGCTCCAGCTCTTTTACTTTCATCTCCGGACGGTTGACCGTAATATAGCCGAACATGTTCAGGTCCTCTTGCGAAACTTCGTCCGGCACTTCGGACAGGTTATCTCAACCATGCCCTTTCCGCAGGGAATGCGGATCTTCTGGCTGCACTTCGGGCAGCGGAAGATCATGTTGTCACCCTGCTTCTGCGCCCCCCGGCCTCTCTTTCCGAAAAGTCCCAGAAACCTTCCCTTCAGCTCCAGGAATTTCTGATTCTCGGCGTACCGTGCCGGCACATTCCGCGAGAACATACGGAAATACACATATCCCAGCAGGGCCAGTGTGATCAGGGTCAATCCCGGAATACGGACAAATATGCCGATAATCAGAACCACCAGGCACACAATCAGAAGGAATCTCGATAACTGATCCTGCCCATATCGTCCATACATAAATCGGTTCAGCCGGTCTCTCCAGTTCATTCTTCTTCACCTCGGTCCATACTTTTCAAACGCCATAGCCATAGCATATAGAGTTTTGTCCTGTGAAGCAAGGAGAATGTCCCAGATTTCACGAAACATTCATACGATTCTCAAAGGGCGCCGCCCGATCAATCAACCCCCGGTCTGTACGGCAGGAAAACAGAGCCTTGCGCGGAAGGTATCCTCCGTGGTCTCAATGCCAAACTCTCCGCCCATGAGCTCAGTAAGACTGCGGGCGATGGACAGACCAAGGCCGCTGCCCTCCGAGGTTCGGCTGTCGTCGCCCCGCACAAAGCGCTCCTCCAGCTCCTGCGCGCTCTTGCTGAGCGTTTCCTTCGACCGGTTCTCAAAGGAACAGACTGCCTTTTTGTCTTCCTCGAAGATCCGGATCCTGACGGTCGAGCCCGGCATAGCGTACTTTGCGATGTTACCCAGGAGATTGTCCAGCACCCTCCAGAGCATGTCGCCGTCCGCCCTGACCGGCAGTGACTTTTCCGCCTCCATCTCCGTCTTCAGCCCGGTCTGTTCAAAGCGGTCCTCGAATTCTCCCGCCGCCATCTGCACCATGGAGCGCAGATCCAGTACGGTCATGTGCAGCTCTACATTCCCGGAGCTGATCCGGCTCACGTCAATCAGATCCGTGATCAGGCCCTTCAGTCTCTGCGACTTGCGGTCCAGGATGTCGATGTATTCCTTTGCCTGCCCCTGCTCTATATTCTCCCTCTTCAGGAGGTCGACATAGCTGATGATCGAGGTGAGCGGTGTCTTCAGGTCATGGGAGAGGTTCGTGATCAGCTCCGCCTTCAGGCGCTCGCTTTTGACAATCGTGTCCACCGCATCCTGCAGTCCGTCCCCCATCTCATTGACTGCCTGAGCCATCTCCAGGCTGTCCCCGGTCAGGGAGGCGGTGTCGATCCGGTAATCGAGCCTGCCTGTCGACAGTTCCCTGAGGCCTGCGCGCACACTCAGTTTGCCCAGTCTGTCCCGCAGAAGATACAGAAGAAGGACAAGGTCAAGAACGATCACGCTGATGATCCCCACCGTGCCGAAAAAGCGCAGGAAAAGGAAATTCAGGATGATAAACAGAACATAGGCGATCAGCATCCTGGTAGACGCTGCCCTCGCCCCGAGAACCTGGGAGCTGACACGCAGGGTCATGTACGTGACACTTCCTTTCCACAGGCTCTTATGCCGGATCCGCCGGATCAGGCTCAGAAGGGACAGCAGAAGAATCTCATATTCGACAACTGCAAACAGAATGACCCATCCGCTGCGGTTTTCCTCCGGGATACCGGTATTCACAATCGTCCTGCTGAGATAGAACCAGGACAGGGCAGCCACCAGACACAGTCCGGCCGCGATCTCCACAGGGATCAGGTCAAATCCCTTCAGGGGAAGAAGTGTTTTTCTGTCCCCCCGCCCTGTCGTATGGATGCCCATCGCCAGAAGAGCGCACAGAAGAACCGCCGCCAGCACAGCGCAGGTAAGTGCCAGGTTCACGGCAGGCTTTCTTTTCTGGTAGGAAAGATAATCGCTTCTGAGCCTGTCGCCTGCGGGATAAGATAGATTCACCGCGATGGTCACACGCTCATTTGCCCCCTGGAAGACCGTATCGATAAACTTTGTCGCTGCCGCCTCATTCATGGTCAGCTCCAGATTCGCGACCATGATGTCCATTGTCCGTGTCCCGTCAAACAGAAATGTCAGTCCTGGATCATCCGCTATTGCAGTCCTGGCCGCGGCTACTCCCTTCACCCCCAGATTCGTAAAGATCTGTTTGTTAGAAGTGTTCTCGATATAATAGGCAACATTGCCCGGGGCATAATTCAGCCCGGAGCTCTCCTGATCCTGCAGCTCCTGCTCATAATCCAGATACCGGTTGTAAACGTCCGTGCTTGTCCGGATGAGACTCTGATAATATCCGAGCAGGGTCTCGAACGGTGTCTGGGAGGCGCCGGCCGTCTCGGAAAGGGTCTTGCCGGAGACCGGAAGGATGACTTCGCAGGACTCCGCCGCCTCACTCAGTGCCTCCCAGGCATCCTCTGCCCCCTGCGCCAGACCCTCCCCCTGGCTGGAAAGAGCACTCTCCAGCGTTCTGGCGAGCTTTGCCGTCTTCGGATAATAATTGATCAGGTCACTCAGGCGGTACGTCAGGTTCTCATTCCGGTTTGCTTCATCATTGACCCCGGAAACATATTGACGGATATCGATCTCTTTATCCAGGTCAGTCACGCCATCCGTGCTGAACAGAGCCTCATTCATGACTTTGTCCACTTCGCGCCGGATAATGTCCTCCGTGTCACGCAGAAATACGGCCGACTCCTCAAAGGAGCGGCCGAGCTGTGAAAACTGCCATGTGCCATCCAGCCAGTAATTGATTGTGAGAAGGGCGGAGATGATAATCCCGACGCACACCCCCTGCAGGATCGCAATGGCAGCCTTTAGTCCAAATCCGTAACTGCCCTGTTTCATACTCAGGAATCCAGGTCCTCCACTTTATAACCGATTCCCCACATCACCTTGAGGTATCTGGGGTTCTTCGGGTCGATCTCAATCTTCTCACGGATGTGCCGGATATGGACCGTGACCGTGTTGTCAGCGCAGAACGCCTCCTCCTTCCAGATCTTTTCATAGATCTGGTCAATCGAAAACACCTTGCCCTTGTTTTTAAGAAGAAGGAGAAGGATGTTATACTCGATTCTGGTCAGACGTACACTGTTTCCGTCCACCGTGACTTCCTTGCGGTCATCATCGATGACCAGCCCCCCACTGTGGAAGACATTGCCGCTGCCATCCTCCGTCTCAAGAATCGTTCCAAGGCTTGTGTAGCGGCGCAGCTGGCTCTTCACGCGCGCGACCAGCTCCAGCGGGCTGAAGGGCTTTGTGATGTAATCATCCGCCCCGTAGTTGAGTCCCATGATCTTGTCCGTATCCTGCCCCTTTGCCGACAGGATGATGATCGGTATGCTGGACTTCATGTTTTTGCGGATCTTCAGGACCGCGGTCAGTCCGTCCATCCCCGGCATCATGATATCGATGATCAGCAGATGGATCTCTTCTTTCTCAAGGATTGAGATTGCCTCCGGCGCGTTATAAGCCTTCCGAACCTGGTAACCTTCCTGTGTCAGGTAGATCTCAATCGCATCTGTTATCTCTTTCTCGTCGTCACAGACGAGGATCGTGTAAGTATCGGCCATGGTTCTCTCCCCTCTGCCATATCAGGCGCGTTTTTTACAGTTACAGTTTATCATCTTTCTTCGAAGATTCTCCCAAATATTATTCTAATATATCCTTAAATTCAAGATCAGAAGCTAATAGCCACCTCATGCCCACACGGCATCAGGACTCCGTCACCAGCTTACGCTGGTGACACCTCATGCCCACACGGCATCAGGACTCCGTCACC
>ONVT01000188.1 GCA_900321365.1 uncultured Eubacteriales bacterium
CCACTGCTTACGGAGACTTAGCGTCCGGGGGAAGAGTGATACGCGATACGAATCCACCGGACGCTTAGTCGGAGTTAGCAGTTAGCTCAGCGGGAGCGGGCCCTGGTGTCTTGCAGAGGCGGTCCCTCAGCCGCGGGGGTGCCGGGCCCCTGAACTGTAACCCTGACCGACCCGGCCAACGCAACATTGTCCAGTATATGTTGCATATCCTATCCGAAGATGCTACAATACCCTCATCAAGATCTGCTGGGGAGCAGAATAATGATGAGGGGAGTATCATGAAAATCAAACATCCTATCTTTTATCGTGCACTGTCATGCTTTCTGATGACAGCTCTTCTTCTCGCCGGTTCCCTGTCATACACATGGGCCGAAGAAGGTGATGAGGGAGAAGAAGAGGAATACATCCCTGAAGAATACTATGAGCCGGTTCAGTCGAACTCTGTCGCCGGATGGCCGGAGGGACAGGCGATCCAGGCCGCGGCAGGCGTGGTGATGGACCTGGATACGGGCGCGGTACTCTATTCCAAAAACTGCGACCGGAAGCTGTATCCGGCGTCGATCACCAAGATCATGACCGCGCTTCTGGTACTGGAAAACGCGGACCTCGACGCCGTCATGACGTGTTCGCCGATTGTATATGAGCTGGAAGAGAACGCGTCGAACACGGGCCTGTCGGAGGGCGAGCAGATGACGATCCGCGACGCCCTGTATACGCTCATGCTAGAGTCGGCCAACGACACGGCGAATGCGCTTGCCGAATATGTGGGCGGTTCTCTGGAAGGATTCGCTCAGATGATGAACGAAAAGGCGGCATCACTGGGATGTACGGACACTCATTTTTCCAATCCGTCCGGCCTGCATGCGGACGACCATTACACGACGGCACATGACATGGCGCTGATCGCCCAGGCCGCCTATGCAAACGAGGGCTTCCGGAAGCTCTGCTCCACGGTGGAGTATGAGGTGGATCCCACCAATATGTACGAGGAGACCCGTTATCTCTCCAATCATCATCAGATGCTGAAGGATGACACAGAGTATTACACAAGCTGGTGTACAGGAGGAAAGACGGGATTCACGCAGATGGCGTGGAATACGCTGGTGACTTACGGAGAGAAGGATGGAATGCGGCTGGTATGCGTCCTGCTTCACGGGAACGGCGCGAAACAGAACTATCTGGAAACCATCGACCTTCTCAATTACGGCTTCAACAATTTCCAGCATGTCTCGACAGACCTGGGAGAAGAGGACAAGTCTCTTGCGGATGTGATGAAGGTGGATTATCTCGGGAAGGGAGCACAGCTGGAGGCGCCGGAGCTTGACCAGCAGGTATCGCACACGGGCGGGATCCGAATGGTTACGGTCCCGGCAGGCGCGGATACGTCCGAGATTGTGACAGTCTCCGGCCAGGCACCGGCTGTTCCTGGCGAATCGGCTCTCATTCCGTACACATACCATGACTGGCCTGTCGGAAGCAAGACGCTGGCGGTGTATCCTGTCAGCCTGAATCTGTCCTATCCGTGGCAGAAGGTTGTCCGTGTCAGGGCAGAAGGCGAGACAGGAGACAAAGAGGTGAACATCCAGGATACCAGCGATATTGTCTGGCAGGATATCGGAGACTTCACCAACAGTTTTGCGGAAAAGGTGAGAGTATTTGTCGAGCAGAACCGAAAATCGCTGATCCTGATCATCGGCCTGATTCTCATCGTGCTGCTTCTGCTGATCCTGATGATCGTGCTGCGCTCGACGACGGATTACCGGTCCCGGAAGAAGCTCAGGGCCGCAAGGCAGGAGGCGCAGCGGCTCGAGGAGGAAATCGAGGCGAAATCGACGGCTGAGATAGAAGAAGAACTGCGCCGTGCCATGGCAAGGGAAGAAGAAAAACAAAGCAGTGACAACTGGAAATCAGATCCCGGCCTGGAAGACCTTGATCTGTCGAAGGATAAGACATCTGAGGGAGGAGCTGAACAATGAACTGGGTTGCGCCGATTAAAGACGAGGAAATACTGAGAAAGTATGAGGATGAACTCAAGGATATCGATATCAAATACTTTATCATGTTCCGTCTGGGAGTCGGAACCGGAATGCAGGTTCAGGATCTTCTGAAACTCCTGGTAGGGGACGTGAAGGGAAAAGACGCCATCACGGTCTACCTTGGAACGAAGAAGGTCAGACGCACCTACCGCTTTGAACCGGACCTTGTGGATATACTGGACATATTCACCAGGGATAAGGAAAAGCTTTCGCCGCTGTTCCTCGGACACAGAAACCGGTCGATCTCGAGAGAGCAGGCGTACCGTGCCTTGAAGTCCGCCGGGGTGAAGCTTGGACTGGGAGCGGTCGGCGCGCAGACTATGAGAAAGACATTTGCCTGGAAATACTATAAGAACACGGGCGACATTACTTACCTTACCAATCTTCTGAATCATGCCTCCCCGTCCGTAACATTCCGTTTTATCGGGGAGAAACCGAAGGTGGATACGATTGCTTCCGCCATGACGCCGGAGGAAAATGTCCGCGCCAGGCGCGGCCTGTTCGAGAACGGTTCGGGCGTTACAAGAATGGAACAGATCAAGGACGCAATGAACCTGCTTGAAGATGAGCTGGGAAACCCGGGGAATGACGATGCCTTCTATGGACGGGTGGAGACCCTGCTTTGCAGCATCGAGAATCTGATCAGCGACTTCTATATCGACCGTGCGATGTGATCACTGCCGGTGCATACGGCGGCGGTGGCGCATGGCCTCCTGCTTCTTTTTGATCGCATCGACGTCATCCGGCCCGGCCTTGCGGGTTGTCTTGACCGCGTACCACTCTTCCTCCGGATTCTGACGGATGCGGATCTTACTGCGGAACAGTCCATGCTCCGGGCACTGGGCAATGCACAGATAATTGCGTCCGTTGTCGGAGAACCAGCGGATGGTCTTGCGCATCTTCCTGTCACAGTCGAGACATCTGGTCGAGGTGATGACACGGTCCTTCATGATAGATTCCCTGTCCGGAAATGACTTGGAGATGAATTTCGTATACTGGCTGTAGTGGACGAGGATTTCCTCGCTGCGCTTGCTGGGTGTGTGGTAGGTATCGATGGAGGAACAGGAACGGACATCCTGAGGCGGAAGCATCTGCAGAATCCTGGCTGTATAGCAGGCATCCGAAAACGCGTCGTGGAACTCTTCGCTTTTCTCGATATTCAGGTATTCGACCGCCCATTCCAGCGACCGGCGTGTCTTTCCGTCCTCTTGGACGATGGAGAACACCTTCTGGATATCCCGGTAGAAAAACGGGAACGGGAACGGCCATTTTCCGGTCAGATACCCGTGGTCGATGTGCCAGCGCACATTTCTCTGCAGCTCTGTCAGGTCTCCGGGCCCCCAGGTGCAGAAGACGGGGGAATCGCCGCACCAGATCAGGAAGTCCGCGAAGACATAGGGGAAGGTGCGCTTTCCCTCAAAGTCCTTCTCAGTCATATGAATCACATTCCGGGTCATATAGTGAAGCTTCCGGTACAGAACGGGACGGATCGTCTCGTGGAAAGTACCGACCTCCTGAAAGGACGCATCCAGCTTAACCGCCCCGATCTCAATGATCTCAAAGGGCAGCTTCGGATCTTCTTTTTTCTTTCCGTAGGGACACTGGTTCCATTCCAGGTCCAGAATAATGTAATTCAATCCAGGTACCGCTTTCCGACAAACCTCGATCAATACGGGCTAAGAGCTAACTCAGTATAGCGGGAATCCCTCTCTTCGTCAATTTGCTCATGAAACACCTCAAAATTCGTCAATATCTCCATCGGATAAGGGCTTTTCGTTTTTTCTTGTCGTTTTCACGTCTGTAGTACTGAAATTTTGTAAACTTAGGCAATGGAGTGTTTTTTTATCCTGAGGTATACTTGCAATAGTTGTTAATTGTCACAGCCTGATTGGAGGATATCAGATGGCAAGCTTATCTCTGGAACACATTTGTAAAGTTTACCCGAACGGTTTTGAAGCAGTTAAGGATTTCAATCTTGAGATCGCTGACAAGGAATTCATCATTTTCGTCGGCCCGTCAGGATGCGGAAAGTCCACAACGCTTCGTATGGTGGCAGGACTTGAGGAGATTTCCTCCGGAACCCTGAAGATCGGTGACCGTGTAGTCAATGACGTAGAGCCGAAGGATCGTGACATCGCCATGGTCTTCCAGAGCTACGCTCTTTATCCGCACATGACCGTGTATGACAACATGGCATTTTCTCTGAAGCTGAGGAAGACCCCGAAGGATCAGATCGACAAGATGGTCCGTGAAGCGGCGAAGATCCTCGACCTGGAGAAGCTCCTCGACAGAAAGCCGAAGGCTCTGTCCGGCGGCCAGAGACAGCGTGTTGCCATGGGACGTGCGATTGTCCGTAACCCGAAGGTCTTCCTGATGGACGAGCCGCTGTCCAACCTGGACGCAAAGCTTCGTGTTCAGATGAGAACCGAGATTTCCAAGCTGCATCAGAGACTGGGCGCGACGATCATCTATGTTACGCATGACCAGACCGAGGCTATGACGCTTGGTACCAGAATCGTCGTTATGAAGGACGGCGTTGTCATGCAGGTCGACACCCCGCAGAATCTGTACAAC
>ONVT01000287.1 GCA_900321365.1 uncultured Eubacteriales bacterium
ATGGTCAGGTTATGAATGGACAGGTTCTTACGGAGAAAACATGAATGGTGATTTCCAGCGAAAGTACAGGAGAAACCGGGATGAGCCTTCTGGAAGTAAAAGATCTGCGAGTGCATTTTCATGACGCGGCCCCCGACCGGTTTGCGGTGGACGGGGTCTCTTTCTCCATGGAAAAAGGGGACATCCTGGGTCTGGTCGGCGAGAGCGGAACCGGAAAGACAGTGACGAGCATGTGTATCGGCGGGCTGCTTCCCCGGTGGAAGGCGGATACGCAGGGGAGCATTACCCTGGACGGAACCGAGATTTTTGACTGCTCTGTGCAGGAGCTGAACCAGATCCTGGGCAGGGAGATCACCATTGTGTTCCAGGAGCCGATGACAAGCTTCAATCCGGTGTACCGGATCGGGCGGCAGGTCGGGGAGGGCCTGTATGTGCATGAGAAGGGTCTTGGGAAGGAGAAGAAGAAGCAGCTCGTTCTGGAAGCCATGCGCAGGGCGGGGCTACAGAACGCTGAGGAAGTGTTCCGTAAATACCCCCACGAGCTGTCCGGAGGCATGCTGCAGAGAGCCATGATCGCCGCCGCGATCGTCACGAAGCCAAAGCTTCTGATTGCGGACGAGATCACGACGGCCCTGGACGTGACGATCCAGGCAAGGATTCTCGACCTGCTCAGGGAGCTGAACAGGGAAACAGGGATGGCGATTCTGTTTATCAGCCATGACCTGCATGTGGTGAACCGCCTCTGCAGCCGCGTGATTGTCATGCAGCGGGGAAAGATCGTCGAGTCCGGGCTGACAAAGGAGGTTTTCGCCCATCCGGAACATGCCTACACGAAGCAGTTGATCGCGGCGATTCCGTCACGGAATCATACACAGAATCTGCGGTGAAATCCGGAAAAACGGCAGTAGATTTCATCCGCAGGCATAAACATCTGATTTCAGGAGTGAGCACATATCGATAATGAGCGATATAATATTGGAAGTCAGGCATCTGAACAGCTTTTACCGGGAAGAAGGGGAAGTTCTCTTTGACACCAATATGCAGCAGGTTCTGCATGACGTCAGCTTTGAGATCCGCAGAGGCGACATCTTCGGCCTGGTGGGCGAGAGCGGCAGCGGAAAGACCACGCTGGCGAAGGTGCTGCTCGGAATCGTAAAGGACTACAACGGGGAAGTGATCCATCACACAGGATATCCCCAGATGGTGTTTCAGGACCCGTTCTCCAGCCTGAATCCCGCGCGGACGGTGGGGTGGATTCTCGAAGAACCTCTGAGAGCGCTGTCGAAAAGGAGCGATGAGGACTGGATCCCGCGCACAAAGGAAAAGAGGCGTCTGATGGTCCGGGAAATGCTCGAGAGCGTCGGCCTGGACGATGAGTACCTGGACAGGAAACCGAGGGAGTTGTCCGGAGGACAGCGGCAGAGGGTGAGTATCGCGTGTGCCGTGATCACCAGGCCCGCGCTGATCATCGCCGACGAGCCGGTCTCCGCCCTGGATGTGACGATCCAGGCACAGATCCTGGAGCTTCTGAAGAAGCTGAAGGAAAAGTACTCGCTCAGCTACCTGTTCATCAGCCATGACCTGAATGTGGTTTACCAGATCTGCAGCCGGGTGATGGTGATGCAGCACGGGCAGATTGTGGAACAGGGTGATACGGAGCGGGTATACCGTCACCCGGAGCATCCATATACACAGATGCTGCTGAAGGATGCACTGTAAGGAGACAAAGTATGACGTCCCGAAAGACGCCATTAAGTCGGACATCTGAAAAGTGCTTTCAGGGAGGAGGAATCATGATACTTGCGATTGATGTGGGAAATACGAATATTGTCATCGGATGCATGGAGGAGGACCGTGTCCTGTTCACGGAGCGGCTGTCGACAGATCCTGTCAAGACATCTCTGGAGTACGCAATTCTGTTCCGGGTTGCGCTGGATCTGCATCGGATCGATGTAAATGACTTAGAGGGCACGGTCATTTCATCAGTTGTCCCGCCGATTACGCCCGTGATCAAAACGGCAATCCGGAAGATTACGGGGAAGAAGGCCCTTGTTCTTGGCCCGGGGACGAAGACCGGACTGAGCATCCGCATCGATGACCCGTCCTCGGTCGGCGCGGACCTTGTCGCGGGGGCGGTCGGAGCGCTGGCAAAGTACAGGCCGCCGCTTGTGGTCATCGACATGGGGACGGCGACAACGCTGTCTGTCGTGGACCGCGAAGGAAACTATCTCGGCGGATCGATCATGCCGGGCCTGCGCCTGAATCTGTCCTCCCTGGTTTCAGAGGCGTCCATGCTCCACGGGATCAGCCTTGATATTCCGAAACGCGCGATCGGGCGGAACACGGTGGATGCCATGCGGAGCGGCCTTGTGCTGGGGCACGCGGCCATGATCGACGGCCTGCTGGACCGGATGGAAGAGGAGATGGGGGAGAAGATGACGGCGGTCGCGACGGGCGGCCTCGCACAGAGCGTCATCCCCGTCTGCCGGCACGAGATCCGGCTGGACAACACGCTGCTGCTGACCGGGCTGAAGGTGATCTATGACAAGAACCGGTGACGGAGGAAGGAGGCGTACCGGGGTACGCCGGCCGACGACAGCACAGAAATGGCGACCTGTGGGGAAAGGCGGAAAAGATAATGACAGTACCTGAGAAGCTGAGCGCGCTGCGCGCGTGCATGAAGAGTGAGGGAATCGACGCCTGGCTGGTTCCGACCGATGACTTCCACGGTTCGGAATACGTGGGCGGATACTTTAAATGCAGGGAGTTCCTGACCGGATTTACCGGGTCGGCGGGCACCGCCCTGGTGACTGTGGACGGGGCGTATCTGTGGACGGACGGAAGATACTTTCTGCAGGCGGCGCAGCAGCTGGAGGGAACGGGAGTCACATTGATGAAGATCGATGCGGAGGGCGTTCCGACAATCGGGGAATATCTGGAGGAGAACCTGAAGCAGGGACAGGTGCTTGGCTTTGACGGCAGGTGTATGAAAGCTGCTGCCGCAAAGGATCTTTTCCGGAAGCTTGAGAGCAGGGGAATTGCCTGGAAGGTGAGAGCCGGGGGAAAGCCGCTGGATCTGGTGGGACGAATCTGGAAACAGAGGCCTCCCCTTTCCTGCGAGCCGGTCTGGGAGCTGGACGTATGCTGGGCGGGAAAGAGCCGCGGGGAAAAGCTTCAGATGCTCCGGGAGGCGATGGAGAAAGAGTCGTGCGGATATCACCTCATCACGTCGCTGGATGATATCGCATGGCTTCTGAATCTCCGCGGGGATGACATCCCCTGCAATCCGGTCTTTCTGTCCTGCCTGTTCGTGACGCAGGACAGGGCGCTTCTTTTCGCGCAGGAGAAAGCCTTCGGGAATGATGTGAAATCTTCACTTGAGCGTGACGGGATTATACTTGAATCTTATGAGGCAGTCTGGGAAGGCGCGTGCGCCGTTCCCGGTCATGCGCGTATCCTTCTGGATCCCTCCAGCGTGAATGTCACTCTCTGGGAATCCCTGGGGTATGCGGAGCGCATAGAAAAACCCAATCCGACGATCCTGATGAAGGCCGTCAAGAATCCGGTGGAAATGCGCCATATGGCGGAAGCGCACATCAAAGACGGAATTGCCATGTGCCGGTTCATTTTCTGGCTGAAACAGCGGATGCGGCAGTATGACAGCGCGCATCCGGTCACGGAACTGGATGTGGTGGAAAAGCTGCTTGAATTCCGGAAAGAGGGAGAGCATTTTCTGAATCCGAGCTTTGAGACGATTGCCGCGTACGGACCTCACGGAGCGATCATCCACTACAGCCCGACGGAGGAAACGAATATCGCTCTGGAGCAGAAAGGATTCCTGCTCCTGGACTCGGGCGGACAGTATCTGGAAGGCACGACTGACATCACGCGGACGATCGCCTGCGGCCCCCTGACGGACGAAGAGAAGGAATACTACACGCGTGTCCTGCGCGGGAACCTGAACCTGGGCGCTGCCGTATTCCGGCACGGATGCAGCGGGATGGCGCTTGACTACCTTGCCAGGCAGCCGCTATGGGAGATGGGGAAGGACTATAATCACGGGACCGGCCACGGTGTCGGGTACCTGCTGAATGTCCATGAGAACCCGAACAGTATCGGCTACAAGCTTATGCAGAACCGCCCGCTTCCCTGCGTCCTGGAGGAGGGGATGGTCACTTCGAATGAGCCGGGCTTCTATGTCGAGGGGAAATTCGGCGTGCGGTGTGAGAACCTGACGCTCTGTGTGAAGGGCGAGAAGAATGATTATGGACAGTTCATGCGGTTTGAGACGCTCACGATGGTTCCGTGGGAGCTGGAGGCCGTCGTCCCCGCTCTTCTGAATGAACGGGAGCGCAGACTTCTCAATGCGTATCACGCCGAGGTGTATGAGAAGATCTCGCCGCACCTTTCTGCTGAGGAGCGGGAGTGGCTCAGGGAGGCGACGCGGCCGGTGTGAGAGTGGGCTGATGGTGGCTCGCGGAGGCGGTCCCTCAGCCGCGGGGCCGGCGGGGCGTGGCTTGCAGCGAGCCTGTCCCGCTGATTCATAAAAACACGACCGGCTCATGCGTTTCCTGCGAATCCATGGTATACTGTGTCTGCCGGCACATTCCCGATCAGGGCGAAAACACGCCGGAGCAGCAGGGATCACCGGGAATTGAGGGAACTATGTCGGATCCGAAGGAAAATGCGCAGGACAGCAGACAGCTGATCGAGAATCTCAGCAGGCAGATATCTGAGCTGAAAAGTCAGGTGAAGAGCGCCTCGCTGGAGATGGAGATGATGCGAGCGCGCATGAGTGACCTGAGCAAGGACGCGCAGCAGGTCGTGCAGATCGAGCGCTTTACCGTCCCGGACAATGACCGGCTCAGTGAGATCAATGATATCGTGGATATGATGGACAAGGCCATCAAGAAGAACCGACGCTCCCGCAAACCGCAGACAGACATGGCGGGAAACATCGAGAACACTACGCCCCGCAAGGTTGATGAGCGGCTCATCCTGATCGTGCTCAAGCTCAGGCGGAAGGGCTGCTTCATCCGCGAGATCGCCGCGCACACGGGTCTGGCGCATGGAACCGTCCACAACATCCTGAAGAAGTATGGCAATGACCCACAGATGAAGGATCTCGTGACGGAGGGAACGCAGATGGAGCTGACAGACTATCTTCTGATCCGCCCGGAGGAAGAGCCGGACGGATATGAAAAATGAAACAATGAAAAGACAAAAAGCGTAAGAACGCGGCGCTCTGAGCCGCGTTCTTACGCTTCTTTTAAACTGTTCCGGCCAAAACTTTCTCGTGAGCCATTTAAAAGCTCTGTCAGCGGAATATGTCCGGCGATTACCCCTTTATTCTTCTTATGCAGTCCAGTGCGCCCCGGATGTATTCATTGTCCACTTCCGCGAATCTGCCCTCGTCCGCCTTTTCAGAATACTCCGGCTCGATCGGGATCCGTCCGGCGACTGCAAGGCCGGCAATGCCTGCGATGTCTTCGATCCGGCTCTTTCCGAACACATCGATCTGTTTTCCGCAGTCCGGGCATCTCAGATAACTGTAATTTTCAATCACGCCCAGCACGGGAATGTTCATTGCCTTTGCCATGTTCAGGGCCTTTGTCACAATCATCTGGACCAGATCCTGGGGGCTGGTCACGATGAAGATGCCGTCCACCGGAAGTGACTGGAACACCGTCAGCGGCACATCACCGGTTCCGGGGGGCATATCCACGAGCAGGTAATCCAGCTCGCCCCATACAACGTCCGTCCAGAACTGCCTTACAACTCCCGCGATGATCGGTCCTCTCCAGATGACCGCCTGCTCCGGATCCTCCATAATCAGGTTCAGGCTCATCACCTTGATCCCGTTCGACGTGATCAACGGAAGAATCTCCGTTTCACTGAGCGCCTCCGCAGGACCGGTCAGCCCGTACATCTTCGGAATCGAAGGGCCGGTGATGTCCGCGTCAAGAATGCCGACCCTGGCGCCGGTTCCGGCGAGGGCATTTGCAAGAGAGGCGGTCACGAGGGACTTCCCCACGCCGCCCTTTCCGGACACGATCCCGATCACATGCCTGATGTTGCTGCCGGCATTCTGTTCCACAAGGAAGGACGCCTGTTCTCCGCCTCTGCTGGGACATCCCTCACAGCTCTCTCTGGAGCAGCTGGATGCGCTGGAACATGCCTGATCTTTCTCTGCCATATTATTTTCCTCCAATCATTCTTTCTTGGTTTTCATCAATCCTATCACACTCATCTGAGGTTTTCCACCGTCGATACAAGTCACACCCCCGCAGCCGCGGGGGTGTGACTTGCCGGCAGACTTTGCAAATCTGTTGTGTCCTGCGGGGAAATGCGCTACAATATATAGAACCATGCCATTCGCATGTGATCGGAGGGGATTATGAGAAAGAACAGATGGGTCGCTGTGCTGGCAGCAGTAAGTGTCATGACCGTGTCATGGCCCGGAACGGTGAACGCGGCCAAAATCCGTATCATCGGGACAGATGAGTCGGAGGTGGAGACGGAGGCCATGCCGCAGGGAGACGGTGTGGGCGAGGCGGATGCCTCTGAAGAGGCCGGTGCGGAAGGATCCGCGGCAGATACCGCAGCAGCGGCAGATGGTGCGGAAACGGCTGCGGCTGATGCGGGCGCGGAAACTGTCCCGGCGGGCGGAGCAAAGATACTCAATCCCACGGATGAGGGGATTACATCCGAGGAGGCGGTAAGCGCCGCGAGGACACTGTACTCGCAGATGCAGCATTACGCGGATGTGAATGACAACACCAGTTTCTCGGCACTGTTTGAGAGCGTGGCGGACGCGCAGACTGTACAGGACCAGCTGCAGGCGGTGAAGTCCTCCCTGAACGATACCGCCTCTCTGGCTCAGCATGCGGATCTGTGTTTTTATGATCCCACTCAGGATTCGACCAGAAGTCCCTATTACTTTGCGGTGGCATTGTGCGATTATGATGTGGATCTGTCCGGCGCCGTGTCCTGGTACTCGACCCTTATGCGGCTGGCAAAGTATGAGGACGGGTGGAAGGTGAGCATTTCGCCGGCAGGCGAGCTGCTGGCGGCTAATTATCCGGAAGGATTCACGAGTGCTTCCGACAGCGGGAGAAACGCTGTCGACCTCTACCCATCCCTGGGAATGCGGTTCGCGTCCGGTGCGGTTTTCACCGGAGCGCTGTACGCGCTGCCGAATCTGCTCTGGCAGGATGAGGACGGGAACGTGCACTGCTCGGTGTGGCTTGCCAATGGAACGGAGACTTCAAAGTGGTGTGACACCATCGACCTTGTTGTGACAGACGAAGAGCTCGGGGATGTCATGAGGGTAAATGTGCCGGTGCAGACTGCCCTTGAGGGTGGCCAGTCTTCTCTGGTGACATGTACCATTCCGGCAGAGTATGTGGACTCCGGCCGGAAAGAGTGGACGCAGATCAGTGTCAGCTCGAACCTGAAATATCAGTAACAGATCAGTACGAGGGGTGTGGATGTTCACGGTACGAGGGAGAAAAACCGTGAACGATCGTCAGTGTTATTATCATTCTGTTTGTACGGCCGGCACGTTTTTCTAACCGACAGGACCAGCAGGCCGGCATGAGCAGGCAGAGATATCCAGCTAA
>ONVT01000094.1 GCA_900321365.1 uncultured Eubacteriales bacterium
CCATGTTGGTCTCCGCGATCATGTACAGCCCGTAGAGATCAGCGAGGCGGTAGATGATGGAAGCGTTGGGATAGTGACAGGTCCGGACCGCGTTGATGTTATTGCGCTTCATGATCAGGATGTCTGTGACGACATCCTCCCTGCGCGGGGATCTTCCCGTGTCGCAGGAGAACTCGTGACGGTTCACGCCGTTGAAGACGATGCGCTTTCCGTTGAGGCACATGATGCCGTCTGACATCTCAAAGTGCCGGAATCCGACCAGCTCCGAAGCCGTCTCAATCACGGAGCTGTTCTTTGAAGCCAGCGTCAGCTTCAGCTCATACAGCTGCGGATCCTCCGCGCTCCAGCAGGACACGTCCGGGATTTCGGCGTCTATGTGAAAGCTCCCCTGCACTAAGTCCTTACTGTCTGCATTGCGTCCGGCTTCAACCGGCATGCATTCCTGCTCCCCGCAGTTCTTTCTGCCTTCGGCATCCGGCCCGGCTTCACCAGGCATACATCCCTGCTCCCCGCAGTTCTGTGCATGGTCGATGTTAACGTCGCCGCTGCAGCAGAGAGCATCCTTTGGAAACGCGTATTCCTTCACAGGATCCGGCTTCGCGGCTCCTCTCTCATACAGTTCCCAGTGAAGCTTCGCCCCTTCCGTTTCCCCGCTGACGAAAACCTTTACATCCAGAAGACCGGTGGAAAAGGAAGAATCCAGGTCAGCGATAATCCGGACATCCTCAAGATGAACCTCCGGAACCGGATACAGCTCCACGTCGCGGAAGATCCCGCTCAGACGGAACATATCCTGATCCTCCAGCCAGGAGCCGTTCGTGAACTTGAAATCCAGCACGGCAAGACGGTTTACTCCCTCCTGAATATAAGGGGCAATGTCGAACTCCGAGGGCGTGAAGGAATCTTCGCTGTATCCGACAAACGCGCCGTTCAGCCACAGGGCAAAGCCGGACTCCACTCCATGAAACCGGATACGCACCCCCATTCCTTTCCACGCCGCGGGAACCTCGAAAAAGGTGACATACTGCGCCGTCGGATTGAAGCGCTTCGGTGCCTCTCCCAGGGCGAGATTCTCCCGTCCGTCCCAGGGATACTGGGTATTCACATAGGCCGGGGAATCATAGCCCTGCATCTGGATGTTGGACGGTACGGGAATCTCCTTCCATCCGCTCACATCCATTTCCGGCTGCTCAAAGCCCTTCACCGCTGATGCCGGATTCTCCGCGTAGTGGAACTTCCACATCCCGTTTAAGGACAGGGCGGCGGGGCATCCCTTTTCATCACAGATCACCGTGTCCGACCGGGCCCCAAGGACGTTGACCTTAAAGAGGGCCGGGTCATCGATCATACTCAGACTGAACTGCTTCATGGAGTCTCCTTTCCATTATCCGTTTCCTGCATGAAAGTTGTTTTCTTCATTAAGAACCTGTCAACATACAACCTGAATTTATCATCAACATGACGAAAGAATCGCTGTAAGTCACACCCCCCGCCGCGGGGGGCGGCGGGGGTGTGACTTGTAAAAACAATCAGGATATTTTCTTCACTTCATACAGCAGCGCCTGGTAATCGCCGCGCACCCGCGGCACGATGATACCGGCCTTCATCAGCATATCCCCGTTAAAGCGCCCAATCTCGCGCGGAACATTGCTGCCGACATGTACATCCCCGAAGCGGGCAGCCCTGGCGCCGTCATAGTCGCAGGTTACCTCATACACTGCGTCCGGATCCAGTCCCTGCATGCGCACGCATACTCCGGGACGGTTCGCTGTCGCGAGAACCTGAACGTAGGTCAAATAAGCAACGGAACGGTTCTTCGAGACGACCATCCAGCAGTCTGACGTATGGTTCTCCCGGAAAGAAGCAATCCGGTAATAATCCCCTTCCCGGACCACCGGATGGATCTTCCTGAACAGCTTCACCTGATCCGGAATCATCGCCTTCTCTTCCGGATCCATGTTTCTCACATCCAGCTCATAGCCGAAGGTACCTGCCATCGCCACCTTTGCCCTGGTATTGAAAGGGACGTCCCTGCCGGTCTGCTGATTCGGGCAGACAGATACATGCGCGCCCATGGCTGACATGGGAAATACCAGAGAAGTCCCCTCCTGGATCGACAGCCTCTCGATGGCATCCGTGTCATCGCTGGTCCAGATCTGCGGACTGTAGAACAGCATGCCCGCGTCAAACCTGGCGCCGCCGCTGGAACAGTTCTCCAGAAGAAGATCCGGAAAATCCTTCAGCAGTCTCTCCTGCATCCGGTACAGGGCCAGCACATACCGGTGAAGGAGCTGCCCCTGGCAGCCGGGTTCAGCCTGGAGGGAACCTACATCCGCCAGATAGCGGTTCATGTCCCATTTCACATAGGAGATATTAGCCGAAGCGAGGGTATCATGGATCTGGCTGTAGACTCCTTCCCATACTTCGTCCCTGGTGAGATCCAGCACGTACTGGTTCCGGAGCGCGCCTGGCTTTCTGTTTGAAAGACTGAATCTCCAGTCCGGATGCGCCCGGAACAGCTCCGAATCCTCGTTGACCATCTCCGGCTCAATCCAGATCCCGAACTTAAGTCCCATTCCGTTTACTTCATCGACAAGCTTTTTCAGTCCGCCTTTCAGCTTGTTCTCATTGACGAACCAGTCTCCCAGGGAGGAGGTGTCGTCATCCCTGTGCCCGAACCAGCCGTCGTCCATGACAAGCATGTCGATGCCGGCCTCCTTTGCCGATCTGGCAAATCCGATCAGGACGTCGGTGTCAAAGTTCATCAGCGTCGCTTCCCAGTTGTTGACAAGAACCGGGCGGTCCTGTGTCAGCCACCTTTTCCCGATGAGATGGTTTCGGAAGAGATCATGATATGTGCGGGTCATCTTCCCAAGGCCTTTGCCGGAATATACCAGCGCCGCCTCAGGAGTCTGGAATTCGTCTCCGGGCACGAGCGGCCAGGAGAAGTTTTCCGGATGGATTCCGATCACGCAGCGCAGCTGGGAGAGATGATCAATCTGAGCCTTTGCCAGGAAATTTCCGGAGTAAATCAGACTCATTCCCCACACTTCCCCTTCTGTCTGCGAAGCGTGCGGGGAAAGGATGGCGAGGAACGGGGAATCCTCGGCGCTGGACACGCCGCGCATCGATTCCGCGCTGACCGCGCCGGTCTTCAGCTCCTGCCGGGTGATGGCTCTCTCTCTTGCCCACGAGCCGTGCAGTGTCAGAACCTCACAGGAATCAAGACTAAGATTCAGCTGGGCGGACAGCGCCCTGGTCAGGACGATAGGGGCATCTCCCCGGTTGACGATCCTGGCGCTCTTTACAATTACATCCAGGTCTTTGTAGACAGTGTAAATGAGATGGACATCCAGCCCCAGGACATTATCTGTCAGCAGAATGTCCAGAGTGTCACAGCAGTCTTCGCTTCCTCTCGTGTGCGGCAAACCCAGCGGAATGACCTTCCCCGGCAGGATCTCAAAGGATCGGAACAGGGGTTCTGAGCCTCTCTGACCGAATTCATTCTCCACGCCCAGGCAGGGTTCCCGGTAATCGCCTGTTCCAAAGGAGGAATACTCGAAAGGGAAACCCTCCATGAACATCACCTTGTACCCCGGATTGTCAGCAGGGGAAAAGGGGGCTTCATTCAGGCGGAACATCATCTCAAGGCCGGTTACATCAGAAAGCTTCGGCCCATAATACAGATGCCCGAGATACATTCCATCCGCCAGCGCCATGACATAGCTGGTGTTTGGGGTTGTCAGGTGAAACAGTTGCTTTTCTTCATTGAATTGGATCATAATTCATAGCCCTCATTTCATTTGATCCATAGATCAGAAATCTGTCTGATGTTACTGTTTCAGTCTTCCGGTCTCCCATCGACCTGAAGGCTGACGTGTGCCGTGCCATGTATAGTTTTTTACCGAGTACACTCGGAGGAAAAGACAAGCAGGATTCATCAGTAATCTCTGACACAGGTCTTTAGGACCTGTGTTATACATCCTGCATGTCGTCATCATCACCATAATCCAGTTCCGGCAGATATTTTTCAAAGTCCTTCAGAAGCATGGCGGAACAGATCATGGCAATCGTGGAAAAGCCGAAGGTTGCCCATAAAAATGCATACAACGGCATCCGCACCACGTCTATGTAGGTCCAGACCATCGGCAGGACGTTAAGCGCGAGGATCACGATCGCGCGGATCGGATTCTTCGCCGCAAAATAGATGCCGTTGCGGATCAGCCCCTTCAGGGTATCCGAGAATGCGGCCATCACGGGAATGACATGAAACAGGATCAGCAGCAGGAACCCGGCCAGAAGGTAGACCGGCCAGCGAAACATCCGCATGATACTGTCAGTTCGTGAGACAAACATGATATCCAGTACAAGGATGGCGGCAATTGCCAGAAAACCAAGAAATCCCAGAAATGCCTGCCGAAAGTTAGCCCGGAACGCTTTCCAGAATTCCGTGAATGGATTCAGGGAATTGTCCACGCGGAGCGTTTTCAGGCAGACCGTATACATCGCAACCCATGCCGGACCTGCCGTCACGACCGGAAGGCTGAACAGCACAAAGAGGACATTTGACCAGAACAGGATCCAGAGTCTGGTCGTAATCCGCCCAAACATACTCTCCTCACTCAGGAAATTCCAGATTCGTTCTTTCAAGTTGTCACCTCTGTTTCCGTCTCCGCCGCCAGGATCTCTTTCGCAACCGGCCCTGACTTTCCTTCGAGAATCCAGTCCAGGAACCCGGCACAGGCATCGATGTTCTGACTGTTGTATCCGATGGAAAACACGCAGCTGTTCTCATAAATCCCGTACTTTGTCATAAGGATGCTGTCGCTGACGTCGATGCCGACGGGAACGGGATCCGTACTGTACTCTGTATCATAGGGGATGCTGTATACCAGACGGTTCTTGTACCGCTCATAAATGTCGCTGAGCGGCTCCATCGACAGATCGAGCAGCCTCCCGCTTTTTCCCAGCGCCTCGATCTCTTCTCTCCGCATGGTCACAGCGTCCATCTGGCCGGTCTCAATCATCGCGACAAAGGACTCATAATAGGAATTGTTCATGCCGGATGTCGTCGTCGGATCAAAATACAGCTTGTCTTCAAACAGGACATTCTTCTTCGCAGTGTCATATCCTGTGTACTCCACGTATTCCTTCCAGAGCTGTGAGCCGTTTCCGACCTCAGTCATTGCATTCGGAAACACAATGCCGATCCAGTTCTCACGAATCGCGGTCGCGCTGTGCCAGACAAACCATATGCCGAACACAAGCGCAAAGCCGATCCCCAGAATCCAGAGCCAGTAATAGTTCCAGATATATTCAAGTTGCTTTTTTCTCGGAAGGCCTGATATCTTTTCCAGTTCCTGCTTTTTCCAGGCTTTGAATCTGCTGTCACCGCCATCAGGTTTCCCGGCATTCGTGAGCCGATTGTTCTTTTCCGACATAGGCTTTCTGTAGTTACTGTTTTTTTTACTGCTCATCCGGCCAGTCTCCCTGAGGATTAATCCTGTGCAATCAGCACAAGTCATTTCGTGACAGTTCCTAAGAAAAAGCCGGAACAGATCAGCGTCCCGGCTTATCCTTATTTATGAATTGTCACTCCAGATACCATTACAGCTTTCCGCCGGATGTTGCGATACCTTCCACGAACTGCTTCTGGAAGATCACATAGATGACAACCATGGGGATAACCGCCAGGGTTGCCGCAGCCATCATCGCAGGATAGTCACTGCCGTACTGTCCCTGCATCTTTGCAAGGCCTGCCGAAAGCGTTGTCGTATCTGCATTGGTGCAGACAATCATCGGCCACATCAGATCCTTGAACGCGAACACCGCGGTGAAGATACCGAGGGAAACCATCGAGCTCTTTGTCAGCGGCATCAGGATCCGGAGGAATCTCTGGAACACGTTGCAGCCGTCGATCGACGCTGCCTCCTCCAGTTCCTTCGGCAGCCCCTCATAGCCGATCTTCAGTAGATAGGTTCCGAACGCGGTGACAATACCCGGGAACACAAGACCGAAAGTCGTATTCAGCATTCCAAGTTTTGAAACCATCAGGAACTGCGGAATGATGAAAATCTGGGCCGGAACCATCATCTGGATCAGAACCAGGGCGAACAGGAAGGTTTTGCCGCGGAATTTCAGTCTACCGAAGGCATAACCTGCCATCGTCGCGGTTAAAACCGCGCAGACTACGCGGAAGAAAATCATCAGCAGCGTGTTCTTGTAAAGAATGATAAAGTTATAGCTCTTCCAGACCGTCGCGAAATTCTCCCAGTGCCATCCATTGTGCGGGAAGATGTAGAACGGATTCACGGAGATCGCTTCCTGGTTCGTCTTGAGCGCAGTCAGGATCATCCAGGCGAACGGTACGATCATGATGAACGCCATCAGGATCAGGAAGACATGTTTCAGGACACGACGGATCTTGTCTTTTTTCTGTGCACTTTCAATCATAGACTCATCCTCCTTCCCGATCAGTTATGATACACAAGCTTCTTCTCTGCCTTCTGAAGAATGAATGTCAGAATCAGGATGAAGATCAGCAGAAGTACGACAAGTGTCGCGCCATAACCCTTATTGCCTTTCACGAACGCGTAATCATAGAACAGATAGACAACGGACTGAACCTTCGGGAGAGCCACGTTCGTCTTGTCCATCACCATGAACATCAGATCGAAGATCGTCAGAGCGCCGATGATTCTGGTCTGGACGATAAAGAAGGTCGTCGGGCTCAGCAGCGGAATAGTGATCGACAGGAACTGACGGAACTCACTGGCACCGTCGATTCTGGCCGCCTCATAGTAATCTCCCGGAATATCCTGGAGACCGCCGATAAACAGAACCATGTTGTAGCCGATGATCGACCACACACCGATGACACCGACGAAGAACCACGCGATCGCCGGATCGGAGATCCAGGCAACCGAGGTGTGCAGAACGTTGTTCAGCAGACCAAACTGGGTGTTGTACATCCACTTCCAGACCATGGCAACCGCAGCCGGAGCGCAGACCATGGGAAGGAAGAAAATCGTACGGTATATCGAACGGCCAACGCACTTCTTGTTCAGAAGAACTGCAAGGATCAGGGCGATAACGATACCAAGCGGAACCTCAACAATGGCATACTTGATCGTGTTCCAGAAAGACTGCCATGTTTCCGAATTGGCAGCGACGGTCTGATAATTGGCAAGGCCCACGAAAATATTACCCTTGCCGAAATCACCTGTCTTGCAGAAGGACTGATAGATCGTCTGAACGATCGGATAGAAATTCAGTATGAGAAGGCCGATGATCGTGGGGGCGACGAACAGCCATCCCCAGCGTTCCTCGTTCTTCTCCCTTGGAGACATCTTTCTCTTATTCACTATTCAACTCCCTTCTATGAGCATATTGTCAGGGATAGAATCGGGAAATCACTGTCCGTAAGATGGAACAGTGATTTCACTAAGCAGCGCTCTCACTGGCTGCAATGCCATCTGAGAGCGCTGCAAGCGTTTATGCTATGTGACTGCTTTTATCTGTCTTTGATCACTCAGCCGCGATTGCGTCCTCGATGATCTTCTGGCAGTTCTCGCAGGCAGTTGCCATCGTATCCGGATTGGTCGGATCCAGCCATGCATCCAGCATGCCTCCCTGCTGCTGCAGAGCATCCTCCCACACGGTCGTCTTCCTGGTGTACGGACGGAAGAACAGTTCGCCTTCTTCCTCAACCTTGGTGAACGCGGAGACATCCATGCCCGGGAATGCGTTTGCGAACTCTTCAGAGATGCCCTTGAAGCCGGCCATGGTGACGCCGAGCTCCGCCTGCTCCTTCTGCTGCTCTTCCTGGCAGAACCAGCTGATCAGGTCGTACGCCGCCTGCGGATCCTTGACCTCGGACTTCGCAGCCCAGCCAAGTCCGTTGTAGCAGGACCATCTCTCACCGTCATCGCACTCGCCGTTTCCGTTCGCATCGCCGTACGGAATCATCGCCCATGCATAGTCATCATGTGCCTCAGAGGTATAGAAGAAGTTGATCATCCAGGAACCCTGCGTGATCATGCCGATTACGTTCGACGCAAACAGAGAATCCGTTCCGGTCTCGGCAATCATTGTCTGAGGAGCGGCATACTCAAGGATCTGACGCATCTGCTCCATGCCGGCCTTTGCCTCGTCGCTTCCAAGAGCGGAAGACTTGTGATCATCAGAGACAACATTTCCGCCGAAATCATAGACGATGTTGTACCAGCCGTCCTGGTTGTTGGAGGTGTTGATCGCGTAACCGTATACACCGTCATCCTTGCCGGCTTCGGTGATCGCCTGCGCAGCATTCTTGACATCTTCCCAGCTCCAGTCGTCGGTCGGATAGTCCACGCCGTACTTATCGAAGATCGCCTTGTTGTAAAGCAGCGCGATCGTGTCGTGATCCTTCGGCAGTGCATAGACGGAACCGTTGTCGTCACGTGTGTACAGATCGGTGATACCTTCGTAATAATTCGAAAGGTCAATCTTGTCATCCGCTGCGATATAATCATCCAGGTTCAGAAGAATATCGTTCTCCATGTACATCTGCGCAACATTGGAGTGCATCCAGAAGACATCCGGCATACCGGACTGATCCGATGCGCCTGCCTCGAGCAGTGTCCAGTAGTTGTCCCAGTTGATGACATCAATCTGAACCTTGACGCCGGACTGCTCTGTCCACTCGTCAGCAATCTGCTGGATTCCGGCCAGCTGGTTGTTGTCCCAGATCGCGACCTTCAGCTCATCCACTTCATAAGCAGACGCACTGAAACTCATGCCCGCTGTCAGACCGACCAGCATCGATGCAGCAGCGATTAATGCAATACCTCTTCTCATAATCATCCTCCTTGGTGATAAAACAGATAAATGAGATACTCTTGTCCCGTCGCAGATATTCGTTTACACAACGGGCCGCAATTCCCTTATAGTTTACCCCTCTTTTGCCTGTCAATACATGCCTGTATGTTTGAACAAATTGTCAAAATGTAATATTTTAGGGATTATTTACAGTGACTTAACTGCATATAGATACTTTGAATATAGTCTGATAATAGAATTAATGTAGATCAGACACGAGAATTGCAAATAAAGAATGACTTTGAAAATCCTGTTACTTTCGTAAAAACGACGAATCATACGTGAGACTTTCCGCATCAAATCAGGAATAATAGTCAACCACCGGAACAGGAACGCCCCGCATTCCGGCTCCGGAGGGATCAGCAGCGGCTGCGTCTCAGCCTTCAGTTTTTATTCACCTTCCGCTCTTCATTGAGCAAACTGTCAAAATGTTCTTTGCTGTCCTTCATCCATTCCCGGCTCAGCTTCCGGTATTTCCCTGGAGGTGCGCCGAACATTTTCCGGAACGCCTTGGAGAAGGTTACCGGATCCTGATATCCGCAGTCAGATGCGATTTTATCGATAGGATAATCCGTATGATTGAGAAGATCCGTCGCCTTCGTCAGCCGGAATTTCAGGAGATACTCCTGGGGAGACAGCCCCAGATGCTTCATAAACAGAGCGTACAGATAGCCCCTCTCGACATTGACACTTTTCGCGATCTCGGCAACCCGGACAGAAGGGTCACTGTAACATTTCTCGATATGCTGCACCGCCTCGGACACAATCTTGTTTCTTCCGGTTCTGGAGCCAAACCTCACTTCCATATCATCCAGAAGAATCGAAAAATATCGATACAGAAGACTCTGGTTCAGATACAGGTCTGTCCTTGTATGCTCGCTGCTCATGAACATTTCCTGAACAATGTCTCTCAGCTCCTTCGCGCGGTTGCTGTGAAATACCATGCTGTCCCTGCCAAGACCCATATCACGGATCACCTCTTCCGCCCGCTCGCCCTGAAAACCGACCCAGCAGTAGCTCCACGGATCCTTCTCATCAGCCTTATAAAAAGTCTGGCTCTCCGGCACGATCAGGAAACCGTCTCCCTCCCTGAGCTGATAGGTCTGCTGGTCGACCATGAAGATCCCTGTTCCGCTGAGAACAACATGGATCAGATAGATTCCCCGGACAGCCGGACCGAAGCTGTGGCCCGGAACACAGTTTTCGAATCCGCACAGTCGAAGCTGCAGCTCCGGAAACCGGTTTGACTCCGGAAAGAAAATTCTATATTCCTCCATTCCCTTACCATCCCTTTCGAACGGAGTCATTCACTGCCATGAATGATAATCCATACCCGTCCTGTCATACGTATTACCATCCCTTTCGGACTGAGACATTTACTTCCAGAAGGCGGCTTTCATAGTTTCTGGGATCCTTCTTCCACTGATAGGGCGTGACTCCGAGCACCTGCTTGAAATTGCGGTCAAATGTCGAGACTGTTGAGAATCCGCAGTTCAGTGCAACCGTAGACATGGAATCGTTGGTTGAACGCAGGATATCACAGGCTCTCAGAACCCGCACCATGTTCACGTATTCGATCGGCGTCATGTCGATATACTCTGAAAACAGCCTTCGAAAATGTGTCTCGGAAATATGGCATTCCTTTGCCAGCTGCTCGATCCGGATCGGGTCCGCGTAATGGGTTTCCACATACTTGAGTGCGTTCTGTATCTGGTTGACACCAGTACGGTATTTTACATCCGGCTCGTCCTCGTCCTTCGAGATCCGCGCAATCTCAAATATGAGGGACAGAAGAAGCCCCCGGATCTTCTCAATGTAAAATGCTCCTTTTGTCTGCATCTCCTGCATAATGAGTTCTGCAATCTGCGTGAGCGATCCGTACTGCAGGGTCGTTCCAAAGATTGCTCCCCTGCCCAGCAGATCCAGAAACCTCCTGCGGGCGATCTCGTTTTCCCCAAAGAATTCGCGAAGAAGCATCCCAGGATCCAGGAACAGATACTCCCACTGACCGACCGTTCCCGGGGCGGAATTCGTTGTGTGAGGAAAATTGCGCGGAATTATCGAGATCATGTCAGGACCGAACCGTTCGATTCTCTTGTCCAGAACCAGGTCTCCGGTACCGAAGCGGCAGATTCCGACTTCCATCAGATTATGGAAGTGGAGATAATCAATCCCGTCACCATACTCGCGGATCCACTCGTCTCCGGTCAGCGCAAGAACCCCTTCTTTCTGAGGGATGTCGTAATAGCGTAGTTCAACTTTATCTTTCTTTTTTGCAGACATATCACTCACACAGGCAATTTCAGAGTCATCAGCTCAGGCAGCCGGGCTGCCGTCCCCTCCGTATTTCAGTACTCCTGAAGCTCCGACAGCCAGGCACTGTCTGTCAGGTATAGATGAAACAGATTCTCCTTCTTATCATCAGTCCTTCAATTCAGACAGCCAGGTGCTGTCTGTCAGGTACAGATGAAGATGCGGATTCTCCCGGGCTGCCCGTGAGATTACCAGAAGCACCTTCTTCGGATATCCGTCTTCCCTGAACTGCCAGATCATTTCGACCTCAACCTCGAAAACAGTCTCCTCTGAAACTTCACCCAGCACATCTGACAGAGCATCCAGGTTTCCGCCAAACCATTCCGGAAGACTCATGTGTTGCTTCATAAACTGAGTCATGCATTCTTTATCTCTGAGTAAGGCAGGATCCAGCCTGATCTGCTTCAGTCCTGTCGAATTTGGATTGCTCATAATTCACTTCCCTTCAGACGTTCTTCAGATCACTTTGACTTCTGACATACAGTTTTATCAGTAATTATCCTTTCCCCACAGCAGGGTAAAGGTTTCATAGTGATCGTCTGTATAATAGATATTCCACTCTCCGTTATCGTCATCTCCGGAATAGATAATCCTTTTCGCACCACGTTTTGTGCTGCCGATCGTGTCAATGTCACACTCGTGATAAACGCGTCCGTCAATCACCGGAAGAGTCTCCTCATAGTTTCCGAATACATCACCGCCGATGCATTTTCCCGGGATGACCTGGCACAACGCTCCGCCCTCCCAGCCTTCATAGCGGGCCTCCTTTTTTGTCATGTAGTTTGTCGGAAGCTGATGGAACTGAACCAGATAGGCACAGACTTCATCCTTCGTATCATAGGCAGCATCCTCATCCAGTTCGAGTGTCTCATAGTAATCTCCGTTATCAGAGGCTGCGGCACTCCTCCCGGAAGAAATGATACTGTCAGTCTGCTTACTGCTGTTCTGATTATTGTTGCTTTGATTATTCTCTTGCTTATTATTGCCCTGATTGTTGCTGGTCTTATTCTTCTTTTTGCGTTTCTTTTTTTTGAAGCTTTGATTCGTTAAGCTTTGCCTGTTGATGCTCTGCATACTGCAGTCCTGACTGCAGTAATTGTGATTGACGGTTCCGGCAGAAACACCGCTGACACAAATCACAAAGGAAAAGACCAGAAACAGCATCAAAAGATGTAATCTATGTTTCATCAAACAAACACCCCTTTCCTGCGTTCACACGACAAGACTTTGAGTTTGTATTAGCATATCTCATTTGGTTGATTTTGTAAATAATTTGAGCAATTATGTGAGTATTCTATCCCTGCAGCAGCTCCGGCATAGGGTTCACACCAATATACAGGAAGATGCCGACAAGAACCGCAACCACCAGAGCGTAGATCAGACAGGGAATGATGTTCGTGCGGATCAGACGGCCTTCATTTCCGACCGTTCCGGTTGTCGCGCAGACCGCAACGATGTTATGGACACAGATCATATTCCCGATTGCGCCGCCCATCGCCTGCAGTGCAACGATCAGCACCTGACTGATCCCCAGGATCGATGCCGTCTCAAACTGGATAGAAGCAAACAGCGTATTTGACACAGTGTTGGATCCGGACATAAATGCGCCCAGCACTCCGATCAGCGGCGCCGCGATAAAGTATGCGCCACTGAAAAGAGCCGCCATTGCATTTGACAGAGTATACAGCATGGAATCATTCGCGCCGGTGCCTGTGTATCGGTACAGATTCACCATCGCGACACCGAACAGCAGCGCGATCGCCGCGCCCAGGATCTGCTTCCCGGTCCTTTTCAATGCTTTCCCGGCGTCAGCTCCATGCATGCCATGGAAGAAGACAGTCAGCAGCGCGATCGGAAGGAAGGGGAGAATCCCGGGATTATACAGGAACTTGAAATCCCAGTTGACGCCTTCAACTCCAAGAATGCTGTGAATATGCAGGATCAGTGGATCCGAATTCAGGATCTGTTTGATTCCAAAGGCGTCCACACGGGTCAGTATTAACACGATCCCGATGATGACATATGGCATCCATGCCTTCAGCGGGCTCAGCCCGGTATCGGTCACGGAATTCTGTGTAACGCCTGAACCCCAGTACTCCTCTCCCCACTTTTCGTATCCGTCAAATGTCCAGACCCTCTTTGGGACAAACAGTCCTTTTCGTACCGCGAAGACAAGAATCGGAAGTGCTCCGATAAATGCAATCATGCTCGTCAGATCCGGTCCGGCAAAGATACCCATCAACAGATAGATCGCAGACACTACAACGCCGGTAAACAGGCAGAACGGAAGCGCCTCAAAAGCGTCCCTGAAGCTGTGCCTCTTGCCGAATACCTTACACAGGACCATCACTCCGATGAAGACGATCAGCGTTCCGCCGATACAGTGAGGGATCACCACCCATTTTGTCAGTACTCTGGTAAAATAATCCGGATCCCCCCCTCTCGCTATGACGGCATCTCTTACCGTAGCGGATGCGGTCAGAAGTGGTACTCCCACCGGTCCAGGTTCCACAGGCCAGGAATTGTAGATCAGGCAGACCGTCGCTGCCGCCAGAGGCGGAAAGCCCAGTCCGATCAGGATCGGTGCCGCAAGCGCCGCTGGTGTTCCGAATCCTGCGGTTCCCTCAATGAATCCGGCAAAGACAAAACCGACCAGAACGCACTGGATTCTCGCATCCAGGGTGATGTGCGAGAACATTTTGTTGATTGCCGCCATGGCGCCGGACATCCTGAGCACATTCATCAGCAGGATCGCCCCGAAGATGATCATCAGAATCTCAGAAGCGCTCAGAAATCCCAGGATCGTCTCTGCTGATATTTTGAGAAGATCCATCTTCCAGATGGTGAGGGCAAGGATGGCTGCAAACAGCCACGACAGCGGCATGGCTCTCTTCGCCGGCCACGAGAACACAGTCATCAGTATCACACACAGCAGGATCGGACCTGCGGCAGCAAGAGTTATCATGGTTTCTTTTCCTCCGGAATGATGGCATCAGTCAATTGCGGACTGCTGCAGAGTATGAATGTATCTGCAATTATGCAGCATCCACACAATACTGATTATCTGTCTTTCATCTTTCAAGATCATGGAATACTACGTTTCCTCCCAGAAAAGGTCATCCAGCGTACGGTCCAGTGTCCTGCAGATCTTCACGCAGAGTCGGATGGTTGGATTGTAATCGCCCTTTTCGATCGCGCTGATCGTCTGGCGCGAGACACCGACCTTCTGTGCCAGTTCCTCCTGGGAGAGATCCTTGGCAGCCCGGGCGCTTTTTAGACGAAGGTTTTTCATCTGTTCTTCTTCCTCCGATTTCATGAACAGGGATAATCTCCCTTTTCCTCCGGTTACATGAGCCGGATTCACTTTCACTCTCCCTCATCTTCCGGCCGCATACGCCGGATCAGTGTCGTGACCAGGATCGTTGTGAACATTGGAATGCACATGAGAATCATCATGCGCTTATCCGTGCAGGTGGTTTGCAGATCAGTGAACATTCCCTCTTTTATCATCATGATCAGATACACCACACACACAACCTCGATCAGAGCGATTATTACCAGAAAAGTCAGATTCCTTGTCCCTGTGCGGTTCATCCCGTAATAGGAATCATGCAGGATGCTGTACCCGACGACCACACTTCCGCTGACCATGACTCCCAGAAACACGGCATTTCCCGCAGTCAGGAAACGGAAGTCGACGGCCGTTTCCAGCAGAAAATACGCGGCCCAGTACAGGATCAGGGAATAGAAACCATACCATGCGCCCCTGCCGCGGATCTCCAGCTGCATCTCATCATACTCGCTCTGCACCTTGTTCTGCCGGAGCTTCTCATACATAATTACGATAACCACAAAAGCAACCGGAAGAAATGTAATCAGCTTTTCCATGATTTCCCCTCCTTCTGTAGTCCAAAACAAATGAATACACAAACTCCAATTCTTTCTGCGGGATGGTTAGTCCGTCACATGGAATCATCCTTCCCACTGTCATGATACTTCTGCAATGGAATTATGTCAAGTATATTTGTCATATTTTATAATATATTCAACGTTCGGGCTTATCGCTCAAAAAAACAGAACCGCCTCGCAGGGCGATTCTGCTCTGATTGCGTGTACGGGTATATTTTCATGCACGAATGCAATCTCTGTTGATCGATGCAAGATTTGCTGCG